>QKGY01000356.1 GCA_003250235.1 Desulfuromonadaceae bacterium | reverse complement strand
TCATCGGCCCTGGCGGCCAGAGACTGCATGGCAAAGGTCTCTATCCTTTCTTTCTGGGCTTTCACCAACCCGCCCATCATCATGGACACCGCCGCAAAGCACACAACGGCGAATACAACAAACAGCGCGGTAACAGGAAGGATGAATTTTGTCTGGATTTTCATAACGACTCCCAAAAGGCTCACACGGGCCCATGGGCCTAAATTTAATCCCAGCGATATCTGCAAAAAATATATGACAATTCAAATGGTTATATGTGTGGTCTGACCACTTTTAGAATTGTTTTTATCCAAATCTCATGCCATCTTTACTTCCTTGCTCTTTTCTGGGAAATTCAACGGGTTTCAATCCTTCCAAAACGCCCCTCTCTCCTGTCAACCGAAGCCTTCTGTGTCATCAAAATCCCGTTTGCCGCACATATGGATAGACACATCTGTGCCATGACACAGCCAAAAAAATGCCGGGCTCAAACCCGGCATTTTTTTGTGATTCTGCAAATTAGTACCTACCGAATTCGCTGTCATCCAAAGCGATGACCTCATGCGCCTTTGAAGCCATTTTTTTGACCGGAGGGGTTGGCGTGCCTGAACGATCTCCCCAGCCTGAAGGCAGAACCTTCGGAGGCGAAGGGGACGTGGATACTTCTTTGGATGAAAACTCGACGAGCGCTTCCTTCTCGCGAATTCTGAAGCGTTTCAACATCTGCCTGAGCTGTGTCGCCTGACTGGAGAGCTGCTCGGCAGCCGCGGCACTCTGCTCGGCACTGGCGGTATTCTGCTGGGTGACTTTGTCAATCTGAGCCAGTCCCTGGTTAATCTGGGCAATGCCCTGGGCCTGCTCGTTGCTGGAAGCGGCAATCTCGCCAACCAGGTCGGTGACCTTGGAGACATCCGCCACAATGGCGTCCAGGGCCTTGGCCGTGCGGTCGGCAATATCGGCACCGTTCTGCGCTTTTTTCACCGAACCCTCGATCAGCTCGGCCGTCTCGCGCGCCGCCTTGGCACTTCGCCCCGCCAGATTGCGCACCTCTTCGGCCACCACCGCAAAGCCCTTGCCGTGCTGCCCGGCCCGGGCCGCCTCGACTGCCGCATTGAGAGCCAGCAGGTTGGTTTGGAAGGCGATCTCGTCAATAACCTTGATGATCTTGGAGATATTCTGCCCCGATTCGTTGATCTCCGCCATCGCCGAGACCATCTGACGCATCTGCTCATTCCCCTTGTCCGCTCCGGTTCGAGCCTGGGAAGCCAGCTGATTGGCCTGGGTGGCATTTTCGGCGTTGTGTCGGGTCTGGGCACCGAGCTCCGTCATGGAGCTGGTGATCTCTTCCAGCGAGCTGGCCTGCTCGGTGGCGCCCTGAGACAGAGACTGGCTGGAATCGGAGACCTGCGAGCTGCCCGAAGCAATCTGCTCGCCGGCCGTCTGTATTTGACCAAGAATATTCCTGAGGCTCTCGACCATCCGTTGCAGAGCTTTACCCAAAGCATCTTTCTCGGACGCAATCTCGACTTCGCGGGTGAGATCGCCGTTGGCGATCGCCATAGCCAGGGCTTCTCGCTCGGCCAGGGTGTTGGCTAGGGCATTGATGATGGACCCCAGCTCTTCCGCTTCATTTCGCGCCCCGTAGAGTTTGCAGGTCCGGCAGTCTTCGCCGGCAAGAGCCTTCGGACAATGCTTGATGGTCGCGTACGAGCCGCTGGTGACCCAGCAGTGATCTTCCTTGCCGTGGCTCGGACATTCGGCTTTGCCGCATTGGAGCACTTCGCCGCAGTTGACCGCAACCCCCATGGGCAGTCGCTCATCGGTATCCCCCTGGGCGATTTTCTCGATCACCCGTATGGCGTTATGGATCGGCTGCGAAATGCTGCGCGCTACCCAGAACACCAGAACCAGAACGACGGCAAAGACGCCAAGAGCAACCGCTCCAATGGTGCGAAGCGTTGAATTCAGCTCGGCTTCCACATCGTCCAGATAGAGTCCGCTACCGATAATCCAGCCCCATTCTGGAATCAGTTTGACATAGGAGACCTTGGGGACCGGGGCGCTGAAACCCGGCTTGGGCCAGAAATAATCGACGTCCCCTTCTCCCCGGGCCTTGACCACCTTGACCATCTCGACAAAAAGGGCCTTGCCGTTCGGGTCCTTGTTCTGCGAAAGATCCTGGCCATCGAGCTCGGGCTTGATGGGATGCATGATCATCTTCGGTTCGGAATCATTGATCCAGAAGTAATTGTTCCCGTCGTATCGGGACTGCGCGACAGCCCCTTTGGCCACCGTTTGCGCCTGTTCCAGACTCATGCTTCCGTCGTTGGCCTGCCGGACGTAGTAGTCAATCACGCCGGCAACGGCATTGACCGCGTGACGGACCTCGGTCTGCCGGCCTTCATACAGGTTGTGCTTAAGCCGGCCATATACCCATCCGATGACCAGCATAAAGATCAACCCGACAAAAATATTGAGCAGGAATATCTTCTGGGCAATTTTCAATCGACGCATCGGCTTTTCCTTGCTTTCATTGTTGAGAATCTGAGCAACGTTCCGGTTCAGGCGCTGACCGTCTCCAACTGGGCCAGTTCTTCCTCGTAGAGGAGTTTGTCCACGTTCAGAAGAATTTTGACGGCATCGCCTATTTTACCCATCCCCTGGATATAGCGGCTCGCCTGCCCCTTCACCACCCGTGGTGGCGGTTCGATCTGATCGTTGGCGATATCAGAGACTTCGTTCACTTCGTCCACCACCAGCCCCATGGACGATCCACTGACATCGACCACCACAATACAGGTTCTCTCGTCATAGGCGCGGGCAGGAAGGTGGAAACGGGTGCGCACATCCATGACCGGGATGACCTTTCCCCTCAGGTTGATGACCCCGCGAATGAATTCGGGCATATCCGGAACCTGGGTAATGCTCTGAACGCCGATAATTTCCGTCACATATCGGATCTCCAGCCCGAAATCCTCTTCTCCCAGCTGGAAGGTCAAATACTTGCCCTGCAAAGTGTCCTCTTCAACACCCAGCGTATCTTCAAACGTCTGTATTCTCCTATTCTCTGCCATAATCATCCCTTTCAATGCTATGTATCTGCTTTCCCTGAAATCCTCACACCCCTGAGTACGCCAGGCATTCACAAGGGTTAGGTTGCTGTCCGGCCATCCTTCCGTTACCTCCCGCGTACACCCCAAGCCTCCGCGACGACGATGAAACCGTTTGCGCATCTGTTTCAGGCCGTCTGACCGGCCAGTTCTTCAACCTCCGCAACACGCTGCTCGGTATCCTCCGCATTCCGCTGAGCCGCCCGATCGATCTGGCCCAAATCTTGGCTTACGGGGGAAGCTCTCAGCGCCTGATCATTGAAGAGGCGGTGACCTTGTTTATTGAACGACGATCTTTCTCACCGAATCCGATTTCCAGAGGCCTGAACGTGCCAGACACCCTCTTCAGACCCTTTTGCACACTTCTCAAAGCCCTCTCAGTGCCTTCCTGCCGGTTGTCGCAGCCAAAGGATTAACGGACAAACAGAATATTTTGGAACCCCGCAGGTAAAATCAACGTCCGCAAATGGGCCAAATCCTTCAATAAGCAATACCAGTGCCAAACGGTCCGAACATTCTAACCTACTGGATTCAAAGGATTTATAAAAAAAGACGATCAATTCCATCCCAGCAACAAAAGTTGACGGGACGAGACCTCCTGACGTGAAATCTCTCGTAATTTCAGGGCAATAAAGGTCTAATAACCAAAGTTGTAGCTATAACTATGGTTACAGGATTTCTGCTCAGCAGGAGCCATGAAGGCGCTTTTCAGCCCCAACGGGGCTTCCGAACGATTTCAGATGGGATGAAGTCAACGAAATGTCTTGAAATGTCTGGATTCTGACAGGGAGAGAAAAAGAAGGGGAACAACAAACGGCCCCAGGCGAAAGAGCGGTCTCATCGCCCGGGGCCGACAGGATCATCAATATCGACCGAATTCGTAATCGTCCAGAGCTATAACCTCGCTTGGGACCTGAGCCCGACAGGAATCGATGCGGACGACGGGAGCGCCGGGTTTAGACATAGCCATCTGATCCCAGCCGAGCGGCACGGGAGCGTCAGACTCTTCACCGGCAAGTTCCTGAGCATCGTCTCGCAGAACAAACCGATCGAGCATATGCCGCAGCTGTGCTGCCTGCGATGAGAGTTCCTGGGCCGCGGCGGCACTTTGCTCGGCGCTGGCGGTGTTCTGCTGTGTCACTTTGTCAATCTGGTCCAGTCCCTGATTGACCTGGGCAATACCCTGTGCCTGCTCATTACTGGCGGCCGCAATCTCGGCCACAAGATCATTGGCCTTGGCAACATCCTGCACGATTTCATAGAGAGCCGAAGCGGTTTTGTCGGCAATAACAGCCCCGTTCTCCGCCTTTTTCACCGATCCTTCGATCAGCTGAGCCGTCTCATGAGCGGCCTTGGCACTGCGTGCCGCCAGGTTGCGCACCTCTTCGGCCACCACCGCAAAACCCTTGCCATGCTGACCGGCCCGGGCCGCCTCGACCGCCGCGTTGAGGGCCAATAAATTGGTCTGGAAAGCGATTTCGTCGATCACCTTGATGATTTTGGAGATATCCTGACTCGCCCCCGTGATTTCTTTCATGGCCTGGACCATCAGGCTCATCTGTTCGTTGCCGGATTCCGCCCCCTGACGGGCTTTCTGGGTCAAAATGCTGGCAGAAGTGGCATTTTCGGCATTTTGGGTCGTCTGAGTGGCCAGTTCGTGCATCGACGCCGATATTTCTTCCAGCGAACTGGCCTGTTCGGTTGCCCCTTGAGACAAGGCCTGGCTCGAATCGGAAACCTGTGCGCTGCTGGCAGCGATCCGTTGTGCCCCGGAGAACACTTTCCACAGCGCCTGATTGAGCTTCTCGCTCACCCCTTTAAGAGCAACCCGTGTGGAATCCCGATCGTCCCTCGGCTTGGGCTTGAAAGAAATGTCCCCATTCGCCAGCTTGTTCAGGGTAACCAGCAGGACCTTTTCGAAGTTTTCCGCCAGGGCGTCCATGCTTTTTGCCATCCGGCCGATTTCGTCCTTGCGGCCATTCAGATTGAGTCGGCTATTATAGCGTCCCCGCTCGATCTCATCGATCATGTCGGCAGCACTTTTGATCGGGGTTGCAATGCTCCGGGCCAGAAAGAAACCGGCCCCCAGGGCAGCCAGTACGCCAAAAAGGACCGCCGCAACGGTAATGGTGTTGGCCTTGCTCTGCAGGGAGGAGGCCTCGTCACGGCTTTGTTGCGCCAGTTTTCCGTTCAGGCTGACAAGCTGGCTGAGCAGTTTCTCTGCGTCATTAAATGCCACCATCTCATCCCCAAAGGCCGTTTTGGATGCGGATCGCAGCAGTTCGATATCTGAAGAGATAATAAGCAGCGCCATGTCAAACTGCTCTTCGACCTCAGCCAAAACAGGACGGACCTCTCCCGAGAAAATCTTGCGCGCTTCTACCGGATTTCCGGACAGGATCAATTGATTGATTTTTTCCCCGAGACGATGAAGACGTTCGTGGGGCTCGACGAAGCCCTGCATCACCTCGGCCATATCCGGATTGTTGGGTTTGAACCCTTCTGCCCATTTGCCAAAGGCACAGAGTGCCGGATTCAACTCGCCGGTGAATAGCTTTTTGCTGCTGATGGCCAAGTTGAGATTGTCTACCCATTTGACGTGATCGAGTTTACGGCTGACCAGAATCCCCTCCAGCCGCTCGATATCGTCGTCCTTGACCAGCACCGCCATTTCCGTCACCGTCACGTTCGCTTTTTTCCACCTTTCCCAGGCGGCGAGAAAATTCTTCCACAAGGCGTGTTCCTCAGCGGTCTTTGGAAGTTTTTCGAACCGGCCGAACTCCGCCTCGGCATTCGCCCAGAGCTGCTTTAAATGATCCAGTTCGGCCATGCGGATTTCCCGCGAAACGCTGGGTATGAGAAGGGTGCGTTCGGAGGTCGTGATGGCATTCTGCAATTCAGCCAGCTTTTCGACGGACGTGATCCCCGGCAGGCGCACCTGAGCCAGCTCTTCAACGCCCCGGTTGGTTTCATGAAGACCATACCACCCCACCAACCCGACAATGGCCGCAATGCAGGTCAATGCGCCAAAAGCTCCCATCAGTTTCTTGAAAATATTCACGGTTTACTCCTTTCCCGGTTTTCCGGGGCAACGCTCTCCAACGGCTGACAGGCTATTTTTCCGTTTTTGTGTCTTTTGTAGATTTCGCATTTTTCGTAATGCTCACCGCAAAAAAATATGGCGGCTTCGGCAGAGCTGCTGGTGAGGTTGACGCAGTGACAGCTGCTGAGGGGCGCCTGAACCAAGGGACAGATTTTTTGAATCGGCGGATTCGACGATTTTGTCATGTAAGGGTCTCTGTGATGAAGAAATGCCTGTCACAAGGCACAGGTGTCACGGAGAAACATTCCAAAAGTCGTGCCTTTTTTTAAAACCGCGGATTCAATTCAGAATCACCAGGGACGCTTCTCGTCGGATATTTCAATAAATTTAGATTGTTATACAGAGACGAACATAAAGGCGGGAAAACATTTTTGAATTACGTTCAGGAAAATCAGGGTAGAGAAGGCGGGGCCCCCATGTGCCATGACACACTCCTGTCACGACAAAGCACGTGCCTTATGGCACACGGGGGAGCGCATGAAGTCACTCTTGAATGTCCAGGTCCTCGATCTTGCGGTAGATGGTGCGACGACTGATGCCCAGCAATCGGGCGGCTTTGGCCTTATTCCAGCCCGCCTTTTCGAGGGCCTGGCGAATGACTTCGGCTTCGTTCTCCTCGGCGCGCAACTGACGGGTTCCGGAACCGGGAATTCGCGACAGCATGTCCGGCGGCAGATGCTCGGAAAGAATCACGGTGTGGGGGCAGAGAATAAAGGCGTGTTCCATCACATGCTCGAGTTCCCGCACGTTGCCGGGCCAGTCGTATTGCATGAAAAACCGTTGCACCTCTTCGGAAACCCCTTTGATCCCCCGGTCGAACCGGCTGTTGAAGCGCTTGACGAAAAAATCGACCAACAGGGGGATATCCGCTCTGCGGGCACGCAGCGGAGGGAGATCCACATTGACCACCTTAAGACGATAGAACAGATCCTCGCGAAACTCCCCTTTTTTGATCCGTGCCGCCAGATCCTGATTGGTAGCGGTGACAACACGGACATCCACCGGAATCGGCTTCGAACTTCCGACCCGTTCCACGACCCGTTCCTGCAAAACTCTCAGGAGTCTGACCTGCATCGCCGGGGTAATGTCGCCGATTTCGTCCAGAAATATCGTGCCACCGCTGGCCTTTTCAAATCGTCCGGCCTGATCGCGGATGGCTCCGGTAAAGGCCCCCTTGACATGGCCGAACAGCTCACTCTCCAGCAGATTCTCGGAAAGAGCGGCGCAGTTGACCTTCACCAGAGGACCATTACGACGCCCCCCCTGATAATGCAGAGCTTCGGCAATGAGCTCCTTTCCGGTACCGCTTTCGCCGGTAATCAGAACCGTGGTCGGCACATCGGCCAGTTTCTCCAGCAGCGAATAGATTTCCTGCATCCGGTCACTGCTCCCGACCATGTTGTGAAAACTGGTCCGCTCTTTGAGGTCGCGCTCCAGGGCATGCAGTCGCGTTTCGTCACGAATCACCAGCACGGCCCCATAGGACTCCCCCTGCTGGCTCTTGAGGGGAGCCGTCGTCACCGAAACAACCTGGCTGGAACGTCCGGGATGATGGCATTCAAAGCGACTGAGGGCTTGGGAGGTGTTGCCGGAAAGGGTCTGTTCCAGGGCCTGAAGGCATTTGCCCTGGCATCCCAGCATCAACGATCTGAAATCTTTTCCCAACGTTTCCGAAGACATTCCGCAGATTCGCTCAAAGGCACTGTTCAGTTGCAGCACCTTGAGTTCTTTGTCCACCGTGGCAATACCATCGCCGACACTGCGAAAGATCGCTTCCAGGTCGGCCTGGTAGCGCTTTTTCTCATCATTGACCGTTTTGTATTTCAATGCCACCTGGGCCGTGCGCAACAGGGTCTCCTGATTGACCGGTTTGGACAAATAGTCGAACGCTCCCAGCCGCACGGCTTCGCGGGCCGTCTCGACGCCGGGAAAGCCCGTGATCATAATGACAGGGCACTCCAGCCCGTTTTGACGAATTTCCCGAAGGATATCGATTCCGCTGTCTCCGCCAAGAAGAATGTCGCTGAAAATCAGATCAATATCCCCGGCCGCTATTTTGGTCAGGGCTTCCGAATAGTTCGAGGCCGTGTCCGTGAGGTATCCTTCGTCGGCAAGAAAGCTGGAAAAGGTGAAACGGATACTTTCCTCATCGTCAATAATCAAGATTTTGGGGGTCATTTCCTGGTCTCCTGGTCTATGGCAGCGGGCAGATCCATAATCACCCGGGTGAATTTTCCTTCGGTACTTTCAAAGAGCAGCTGTCCTTCATGATCCTTGATAATTCCATGGCTGATGCTTAGCCCCAACCCTGTCCCCTTATCGTGCGGCTTGGTGGAAAAGAAGGGGTTGGTGATCCGTTCCATGATTTCCCCGGGAATGCCGCTGCCCTGATCGAACACCGTCATTCGAACATAGAGCCGCCCCCCGACAGAGACAGACTCTCCGGAGATATGCAGAATTTTTTCCGCATCCACCCCGGAAAACTTTTCATTCAACGCATAACGGGCATTGCTGATCAGGTTAAGAAAAACCTGCTGAATCTGTTGCTTAAGGGCAACAATCTTCGGCAGGTCCGCCGAAAGTTCAAGCGTGAACTGGATCCCGTCCTTTCGCAACTGGGTCTCCACAAGCGCCAGAGAATCGGCCAGAATCTCTTCCATGGCAACGGGAATTTTTTTCTCCTTGCGCTCCCTGGCGAAGGAAAGCAGATTGCGGACGATGGTGGCAACCCTGTCGCTCTCCTTGATGATCCGCATACAGATGTCCCGTTCGGAACTTTCGGGAGCAGACCGGTTGGCCATGAGCTGGGCGTAGTTGATGATGCCGTTGATCGGATTATTGATCTCGTGGGCGACTCCGGCAGCCAGTTCCCCTAATGCGGCCAGTTGTCCCGCTCGGATCGTTTCGGTTTGAAGCTTGATTTTTTCGGTGATGTCATGGGCCAGCTCAATGACATTGCTGACCTGCCCCTTCTCATCCTTGATGGGAAAGGTCCGCACCCCCCAGATACGCCCATCCGCCGTCGGCATATGACCGGTTTCCGTCTGACCGTTCTGCAGACTGCGGATGGCATGGCAATCTTCACAAGGAGACTTTCGATGGTGCCAGACTTCGTAACAGGACTTCCCCACAAGATCCGAAGCTCTCCCATTTACGGCCCGGACTACGCCGCTGTTCGCCCACAAAACTTTCAAGTCAGGAGTCAGGACCATCAGCGGATCGGGAATTCCATCGAAAAGCGCCCGAAATTGCTCCAGGAGGCGGTGATTCTCCCGTTCACTCTGTCTCAGGCTCTCTTCGGCCAGTTTGCGTTCGGAGACATCCCTGGCAATAGCCAGCACCGTCGGACGTCCATTCATGTCGAACAGATGCGCGTTCACCTCAAAGGGAATGACCTGGCCCTCTTTGGTCAACACATCGAGTTCCATCACACAATGCCGCTCGGCGACGACCTTTTCGCCCAAAGCCAGCAGTTGTTCTTTTTTTTCATCGGGGACAAAATCCAGGGGTGTTAGCGTTGAGAGGTCCTGGCGCAAATAACCCAGTTTCTGCAAAGCCACCGTGTTGGCTTCAATAAACCTCCCCGGCAACTCTCCGTGTCTCAGCTGATAAACGCATGCCACGTCATTGCCACTGTTAAAGAGCAGGCGGTAGCGCTCTTCATTGCGTTTGAGAGACTCCGTTGCCTTCTGCGCACGCAGCATATAGCGGATTCGATGCCCAAGAATCGGCCACTTGACCGGCTTGGTAATAAAATCCGTTGCACCAGCCTCATAGCCATGGCGAAGCGACTCTAAATCATCCAATCCCGTCATCATCAAAATCGGCGTGCTCCCTCCGCCGATTAGATTGCGAATGGCTGCGCACGTGGCAAACCCATCCATCCGCGGCATGACCACATCGAGCAGAACCAGATCGGGGCGTTCGCGCGAAGGCCTCGACACCGTCGCACGCTTCCAGAATATTAAAACCTTCGACCTGCAAAGCTTCTCGGACGATCCGACGAATGATGTTGTCGTCGTCCACAATGAGAATCAGAGGTTTGTCCTGATGAGAGATCATACTATTCACCCTCTGTGTTCCAGAGTTCGAAGATTCTTACTGAATTTTGACGTTTTTGGCCCGTCCAGAAATTCGGCCGACGGCTTAACCCACCTGAAGCATCGCCCTGATCAAACAAAAAAGGGGACACCCATGACACACAAGTGACACCCTTGTTCTATCGACATTGACACACAATTTGTTTAGGAGAAAAATCAACGAATTCTCAACCCCTGTTCTTTAGGTGGCACCGTAGAAATAGTGGGGCGATCCGTTTGTTTTCTGCTCCACAGAAAACATCGATCAGGCCGTAGCCCGGAATTGTTGAAATCTTTCCAGATAAATCCGCGCAATCTCTTCCGCATCGCCGATCCCCAGCGCCTTGGCGTATTCAAGCACAAAACCGCGCAGATAGACGGGAGCCGGCAATTTTTCGAAGCGTTCTGCCTCAATATTCTCCATGTGGGTGCGCCCTATCTTGGTCTGCGCCGAAAGTTCCTGAAAAGATCGGCCTGTTTTTTCCCGAACGGCGCAGAGGTAAAGACCGGGAGCCAGATTCATGTCAATGTCATCCGTTTCTCTTTTCGGGCATTGCGCCGCCGGTTCTTCACCGGCATGTCTTTTCGGCTGCAACAAAAACTGCACGATGCGCTCGTAGGCCCGCTCGATAACGACCAGCTTGGCGCACCGTTCTTCTTCGTCAAAAAGGGAATAGCTCGCCAACGAATTTTCGGCGTAAAGAGCCTTCATCCGCTGGTAAGCCCTCTCGACCTCTTTTAACGTCGCTCCCGATTCCAGTTTGAGCAATTGGAACTCATCCTGCAGATCCGTCTCATCCATGAAAAAATTCTCCTAGTCTCCGACCAGTCGCCGGGTAATGCCATTAATGGCAGAGACAAAGGGGCTTCCGGGGAAAGCTTCAAGGACCGGTCGCCGCATCTGGATGGCGCGCAACACACACTCATCGCTTTTTACATTGCCAAGATAACCCATCTCAATACCGAAAAAATCACGACAGGCGACCACCATCTGATCCCCCAGGCTTATTTCTTCCATATTCTGAACCTGGTTAACGATCAGTCTGGGAGAAAAATCCTGCATGACCTTTCGTATTGCCATTGCCGCTTTCGGGATTCTCTCCGAAAGATGCTCCATGAACTGCGCCGGAGAACGGATACCCAAAGACACTTTCTCCTCCAGGTAACTCTCAAGATCTTTTCCTGCGCCTGCGCTTCTAATGGCATGCTTGAGTTGTCGATAATAAGCCGCCTTCAGAAAATGATACGCATTCTCGATTGAGGTTGGTGTAGGGACAACCACCATGACACGTTCATGCGCAGCCAAGAAAAAGTCCAGACTGTTGAAGGTGCTTCCGGCCCCCAGATCAAGAAGGATATAATCCGCATCCAGGTCAAAAAGCTGGCGGATGATTTTTGTTTTCTGCGCGTTATGCAGGTTTCCCATCTCGAGCATAGCCCTCGAACCACTGATCAGACTCAGATTGGGCATCGAGGTCGGCATCAACGCATCATTCAGGGACGAAACTTTCCTGAGGAGAAAATCGGTCAGGGTCCTTTTCGGATAAGGAACCCCCATAAGCGTGTGAAGGTTCGCCCCGCCCAGATCGGCATCCAGAAGAACGCACCGCTTACCCTTTCGTGCCAGGGCGATTCCCAGGCTGGACGTTATAACCGATTTCCCCACCCCGCCTTTTCCACCGCCGATCGCCCATACTTTGGGCAGTATCTTGTCCGGAGAGATAGGCATCATCGCTGGCGGTTCTCAGGCTTCATGGAACACGGCATCCTATTCAATCATCCTGTTGATCATTTGAAAACACGGTTCAGGCTTTTGACCGACGGCTCTGTATGGCACCGCAAAAAGGGACAAGAAGCAATCTTTGTTCCGGAAACGACGCAGTCAAATGAGATTGCGAGGTCACCATCGTATTTGTGACCGGGAAATCCCCATAACCGCCCCAAAATGTGCAAAATTAACTTTTTGTTCATTTTTTAAAATTGTTCATATTTTTCGAAAAAAAATATTTCTTGAAAAAATAGCGCCGATCCATTTCAGATGTGCCTAAACTTGTTACAAAATTACAGGAAAGCTGCGCTAAAAGACCGAAGCGATGATCCGCCTTGACCGCCTGGACCTGCTTGCATTAGGATGTCCAGCAAAACGCTCCATGAGCAAAAGTCTCATCAAAGGATTGTCACGCATGAAACTGATTGTCGATACCGATAAGTGCCAGGGGTCTGGTGAATGTGCTAAACTCTGCCCGATGGACGCCATTGTCATAACGGCCGGAAAAGCCGTCATCAACCTGGACAAGTGCGACCTGGACGGCATCTGCATACCCGCCTGTCCCTCTCAAGCCATTCATTTTTTAGAAGAATAGGCCGATATCCCTCGCGGCTACGGGCTTACAACCCCCTGCTCCATCTCTCACTCTATGAATTTGATCCTCCTTCATCCTTCGGACTTCACGGATACCCCCGACATCGTCCGATTGACAGGCAGGCGACTGCGCCACGTTCTGCAAATCCACAAAGCTGCGGTTGGAGACACCCTGTGCGTCGGATTGATCAACGGGAGAACAGGACGGGGGTTGGTCAGGCATCTGGACCCGCAAAGCCTGGAGATGGAAGTCCGCCTGGAACAGGAACCGCCCCCGAAAATCCCCCTCACACTGATCCTGGCTCTTCCCCGGCCCAAAGTGCTTAAACGGGCTCTTATTTCTGCAACCTCCATGGGAGTTGACAGAATCATCCTGATACATTCCTGGCGGGTAGAAAAAAGTTACTGGCAAAGCCCGACCCTGACGCCGGAAACTCTACGGGAAACGTTGATTCTCGGATTGGAGCAGGCAAAAGACACCGTTCTCCCCCACGTCGAATGGCACAGACGGTTCAAACCCTTTGTCGAAGATGTCCTGCCAGGCATCAGCAAAGACTCCCTTTGTCTCATCGCCCACCCCGCCGGCTCGACCCCATGCCCCCGCCATGTCACCCAACCGACAACCCTGGTCATCGGCCCAGAAGGAGGGTTTATCCCTTTTGAAGTGGATCACATCAAAGAGCAGGGTTTTACCCCTGTCCACTTTGGAGAACGTATCCTGCGCGTCGAAACCGTCATCCCCGCCCTGATCGGAAGACTTTTCTAACTCTCAGCAAACACCACGACCCTGCAATCCACGCCCCTGTGTCATGGCACTCTAGCATGCGCACACAAGTGTAACATTTTCCCATTAGACTTAAAGTTTTATCCGGCAAGATCTCTCTCAAAACCTCCTACCGCTCGCATAAAAACCTAACTACGCCTCAAAAATTACGAATAGTTTCAAGAAGTTAAAGCAAGGAATTCTTTTGAGGCTCTTTCCCGGCCGCGTTTTCCGCTCTTATGGCACAGCTTTTGTCTAATAGAAAAGACAACCGCATTGTCAACGAAGAAAAGGACGCACGATGAATTCACTGTTTGCAACAGCTTCCGAGCCCACTTCCTGGAACAACCTTGCCGGCATACTTGCCCTGTTTGTCGGAGTGACTGTTCTGTTGGGGTATCTTGCATGGAGAAGCTTCAACAGCCTCAAAGGCATCCGATCTAATGTGAAAAACATTGAAAACAAAGTCGAAGAAATCTTGGCCCGAATGAATCAAAATCCTACCCGTGGGAACGAGAACACACCTCCACAGGTCCAGGAATCCCGACCTCTCCAGAACCCGGGTCAAGAAAAGGAGGATTCTTCGGGAGAGAAAAAATCATTTCCCCTGGCATTGCACCAGATAAAACGAATTGACCGACGTCCTGAAACCATCGAAACCCACATCGTAAGGTGCAACAACTGTGATAACAACGTAATTTACCGTCGATCCGGCAAAGAAAACACAGTCAACTGTCCCAATTGCGGAAACCCCATCGACCTCCAATAATGCCAAAGACCATGAAGGGTGTTTCACCACGAGTGACCAACCCGACCCTGGAATCACATATATGAATTGCCATTATTTTTTTGGGGGGGCACAAAAAGAAAGAGGCCCGTTTTACCTTTGAAAAGCGGGCCTCTTTCTTTGCAAGAAGGACAATACGTGCGTTTCGTGCTCCGACGGTCACAGCCTCCCAATGGAAAATCAAAGGGTTCCAAAATGCTTTCGATAATACGTTTTGAGCTCGTTCACATGTTCTTCGTCGGCGCGAGCCAACCTTCTGAACACGGTTTCCATCCCCGTATTGACAAACTCCAGAGCCGCCAAAGCATGAACCTGTCCGAAATCTTCCTCCAGTTTCATGGAAACCCGCAAGGCATCCCCGACCGAAGGGCTTTGTGTCTCAACGCCCCTGACGATGCTTCGAACCCGATTGAGCAATTGATCAATATTGCCTTCAGGCACGCGCTTTCCCGAAAAGACCCCCTCTTCAGCCAAGCGCATGGCCAGCTTGATCTGCTCGGCGTGCGCCTCCTCATCAAGTACGTTTAAGATCATCCCCGCAAGGAATCGTTTGCTGAAAATGATCATAGATCCGGCCAGCAGCCTTTTCAATTTCGAGGCACTTGGCTAAAAAGCTCGTCATCATAGAATCAATCCTTTCAGAATAAACGTGAAGCCCAAAACGGACGGGATCAAAACACAGCAAAAAGCCCCAATATAAATATTTTTCACCCAAAGAGGTGTTGTATTTTGAGATGATACCCTAGAAAGTGCTCAATGATCTACCCACATGCATTCTTGTCATTAAAAATCACGACATCCACAGACAGTTCTCGATAACGCTGCATGTCAAACGCGTTCAACTGCAAAACTGAAAAAATATGAAAAATGCTATCTCTTTATAAATACTTCTGGGGTAAAATATTGGATACTTTTGAAGGATTCCATCGTAGGCAAAGAGCCGCCCAAATCTCTTCACGGGGAGAGCAATGAAGCCCTTCAGTTTGAAAAGCAAAATCGTCCTTTTTTCATCCATGGTCTTTTTTGTGCTCATGCCCCTGGTAACCAGCATTGCCCTACACTATTTTCAACATCAGTTCACCCTTTCCATTGAAGGCCAGCTTTTCACAAACGTCTCGCTTCTTGCCCAAAGCATCGACCAGAAACTTGCTTCGGATCAAAAAACGATTCATGAGGCATCCCGCAACATTACCGATGAGTTGATCCACGATCCCTCAAAGGCGGAGACGTATCTGAACCGGCAATACGCACTTCTCTCCCTGTTTGACAATGGACTGGTCCTTTTTACGCCGGAAGGGAAAATCATCGCCGAGACCCGCAACAAACCGAGTCGTACAGGCTTTGACCTATCCTACAGACCCTACATCCAGGAGACGCAGCACCATAAGATTCCCTACATTTCAGAACCGTTTGTCACCACCCAGGACCATCAACACCCGATCATCGTCCTGGCGGCCCCGATTCTCGATTCTCAGGGCCACCTAAAGGCCATATTCGCGGCCAGCATTGATTTACTCGGTAACAATTTCCTCAGGGAAATCGTTACCGCAAAGGTGGGACAGACCGGTTATTTTTACCTCTTCACCCATGACCGCACCATGATCATGCATCCGGACCCCAGCCGGATCATGAAACAGGACATTCCTCCCGGGGCCAATCGGCTGTTAGACCAAGCCATCGAAGGATTCCAGGGCGCTGGTGAGACCGTAAACTCCAGAGGATTGCGCACCATGGTCGCCTTCAAACATCTGCACAGTGTCCCCTGGATCCTGGCGGCCAATTTCCCCGTCGCGGAAGCCTATGCCCCGGTGCAGACAGCCCAGCGCACCGCCCTGATCATCATCGGGGTCGGCGCGTTGGTTGTGGCTACACTCATGTGGCTGGTGATGCGCTACCTCATCGGTCCACTGATCTCTCTGACCGACCATATCAAAAAGATCGCCAGCAAACAGGATGATTCCCTGCGGGTGAAAATACCCACCCGGGATGAGATCGGCGAATTGGCAACATCATTCAACTTCATGATGGCTCAGCTGGATGCCCGTAAAAAGGAGCTCAAACAAAGCCAGGAGCTCTTCCAAACCCTGGCTGACTGGTCTACAGACTGGATTTTCTGGAAATCGGCAGCAGGGAAAATGTTGTACATCTCCCCTGCTGTCACGCGGATAACCGGCTACACACCGGAAGAGATTGAGTCTTTTGGAGAACATTTTGAACGGATCGTTCACCCCGATGATCTGGAACTCTGGCTCAAGCACCAGGAGGCTGTGGGCTCGGGAAACGAAGATCTTTCTCCCCTGGATTTTCGTATCCTTACCCGTGACGGACAAACGCGGTGGATCAGCCATTTCTGCCAACCCATTTTTGATGAAGTGGGCTCCTTTCTTGGACTTCGCGGAAGCAACACCGATATCACGGACCGCAAAAACATCGAACATCGACTGACTCACCTGAGTCTTCATGACAGCCTGACCGGACTTTACAACCGCGGATTCTTCGATGCGGAAATGGATCGCCTCGCAGGAGGGAGACGCTTTCCGATCAGCCTGATCGTTGCCGACGTGGATGGGCTCAAGCAGGTCAATGACCAACTGGGGCACGTCGCCGGCGATCAGATGATCCAACATGCCGCAGCACTTCTCTCCAGTGTGTTTCGTAGCGACGATGTCGTCGCCAGGATCGGCGGAGACGAATTCGCCGTTCTGATCGCCGGTGCCGACGAGGAGTCGGCAGTTTTAGCGGTCCAGCGGATCCGACTGCTGCAGGCCGAGAGAAACCTGAAAAACGACGGCCCTAAGGTCATTTTATCCCTGGGAGTCGCCACGGCGGTGGAAGGGGATTCCCTGGAACGGATTTTCCGACTGGCGGACGAAAGGATGTACAAAGATAAAAAACGCCACAAGTCCATGACTCAAGGAGAGGATGTATGAACCGCAAAGTCGTTCTCGTTGCCTTCAATGGCGACCCAACCTGCTTTGTCCATGTGTTATTGAATGCCCTCGATTTCAAGGAAAAAGGCTTTGACGTGAAAATTGTCATGGAAGGGAGTGCCACGGGACTGGTCCGCGATCTTGCTGAGCCCGGCCAGCCGTTGTCCGCCCTTTACGCCCGCGTCGTCCAGGCCGGCCTGATCGATTGCGTCTGCCGGGCCTGCGCATCGAAGATGAAAGCCTTGGAAAGCGCCGAGCGTCAAGAGCTTGCAATTTGTGCGGACATGTCCGGACACCCGAGTCTTGCCGACTATCTGATCCGCGGGTACCAGATTCTCACCTTTTGAGCCGATCCGCCATCAAAGCAGGGCATCGATGGCGGAAAAATCCATTTCGGTCTCCGCCAGCTTCTGGACTTCTTCGATCTTCTCCCGATCCTCTGCCGTAATCTTGGCCACATCGTTCTTGATGATCGAATAGACTTCGGCCGAGTTGGCGTTGGTACGCATGTAGGGGATGGCGCTGCGATCCAGAATCAGCTGGGTCACATTGGTGACGGGTGAGACTCCGGGAATGATCAGGCCGGCGATCTCCGAATGATATTCCGGGATGTCGTACAAAGAAGCCAGCATAACCAGAAGCTCGTCGCGACTGCTGGTAACGACCAGCAACGTCGAGGCTTTCAGGGCGTCCAGCACACGGGGAGCAGAGGCCGCACCCAGATGAATGTGATGCACGATGCGGCTGGCCTGCGTCGCGTCAGCGCGAAGACTCAGGTGCAAAAGCCGGGAGAGGTGCTGCAGAGTCGGGTGGGCCAGGATCGGCGAAAAGTTGAACCCCGGAAGAATCTTGAACGAAGCCTGCGCAAACGACAATCCCATGTAGTAGAGGGTTTCCTTGCGTTTCTCAGGCAGGATTTTGTTGGGGAGCACCATCCGGACATCGGCCCCTTCCTGGCGGTACAGGGCGACATTCATATGCACGGAATCGATGGCATTGCCGATTCCGCCGCCACAAATAAGCAGAACCGGTGCATCGAGCATCCTGGCGATCCGCGCATTGTTCAAGCCGATGACCGAGCCGACACCGACATGTCCGGCGCCCTCAATAATCAGAAAATCGCATTTTTCCTCAAGCTCGCGCGTCGCCTGACGGATCTTCTCGGCCAATGGCGCCGCCGTCCAGCGTCCGTCGATAAACTTCTTGGTTTCTCCTGGGTGCAGAACCACAGGGGACATGAGCCGGATATCCTCCTCGAGTCCATACACCTCGGCCATCAACGCGGCATCCTTATCCACATCCAGGCCCCTGAAAGAGGCCGGCTTGGGGCCAAGAGGCTTGATAAAACCGACACGCCGGTACTTCTTTCGGGCCATGTGCAGCAATGACAGACTCAGGGTTGTTTTACCCAGGTTCTGCCCTGTCGCCGCCACAAAAATCTTTTTTGCCATATGTATACCCCGTAAGGACTCGCGTTCATCGTGATTCGCACTTTTGCGACTGTTGTTTAAACCTTAACAGCCTCGATACGCGATGCAACGACAACAGGGGATGTCCGTTGTCAGGACGCAAAATTGTTACTTTCTCAAAGTCATTTAACTTTCTCTTTACGGCTCCAGCCCCGTGGAAATGCCAAAAACAGAAGGGGTTCCACAGGTGTCGTCCCCTCAGGAGGGGATACGAGCCCATAAATCCGCCTTATTTGCGGCTTAAGTCGGGTTCGTCGATGTTTTGGAACCCATGTTGCAAATCAACACGCTGCTGCCCCATCGGACAGCACCAGACCGTAGCAACCGTTCGGAACATTGCGGACGGTTCCGTCTTAAATGAACAATGTTGGAGGGCAACGCATGAAACAATTCCTACTGTTCCAAGATCACCCCGTTCTCTCGCTACTTCTCTGGGCCACTCTCGCCATCGTTCTTCTCTACATGGCCCGCAAACAAGCCCACCAGGCGATCCGCTCCTTCAGTCGTGTCCTGAGTACCGGATTCCGGCTGGCGGCCCGCTCCGTTTTGGGAGCGGAACAGCGGCTTCGCCACCGCAATCGCGAGGTGCTGCTGGCCGCAGGAATGATCGAGGTGGAAAAAGAAATCGAACGCGAATTCCTGCGGGTCGAAGCGGTGGTAAAACAGGACCTGCAGACCTATCCGGCATTCCACCGCAGCATGTCGGACCTGTTGGTAAAAATCGACGAAGACTACAGTCAGAGCACCGAGGTACCGCCGTCACCGCCAACCTGGATTGCCGCCGTGGATGCCGTGGCCCAGATCCCCGAGAGTAAAGACGGTGGCGTCGCCACCATTCTGGGGGAAATCCATAAGACCCTCGACCGCCAGCATAAAGCGGCTATGGCCGAATACCGCAAATCGAGCGGCACCCGCCATACTCTTCTGAAACGCATGATGCCCACTTGGCGCAAATTGAGCCAGACCCTGGAAAAGGTGGGCAAAACCATCACCGGTCTGCAGGAGAGGGCACAGGTCATCGACAGCCGCATGAACGACTACGAGGCCATGCGGACCATGTCGGCCACCGCGGAGCGTAAACTTTCCTCGTCCTCGCTGACCCAGTTCGTGATCGCCGGTCTGGTCATGCTTATCGCCATCGGCGGGGCGGTGATCAACTTCAACCTCATCGCACTGCCCATGTCGGAGATGGTCGGTGGCGGCAGCTATATCGGTCCGTTCAAAACAGCCAATGTCGCCGCCCTCGTCATCATCCTGGTGGAAGTTTCCATGGGCCTTTTTCTGATGGAATCGCTACGCATCACCCACCTCTTTCCCATCATCGGCAGCATGGATGACCGGATGCGCCGCAAGATGATCTGGATCTCCTTCTCCATCCTTCTGACCCTGGCTTGCGTCGAGTCGGCCCTGGCCTTCATGCGCGATCAGATCGCCGCCGACAACGAGGCCCTTAAACAATCACTGGCCGGTGTTCAGGCTGTCACCTCAAGCGCGGACAACTGGATTCCCACTCTCGGTCAGATGGTGATGGGGCTGGTGCTTCCCTTTGCGCTCACCTTTGTGGCGATCCCGCTCGAATCCTTCATCCACGCATCCCGCACCGTCATCGGGATCACCGTCATGTGGCTGCTGCGCCTGTTCGCCCTTGCCTTGCGCCTTCTCGGCAACACTTCCTACTATTGCGGCCGGGTGATCATCAGCCTTTACGACCTGCTAATTTTCCCCCTGCTCTGGGCCGAGGAGAAGATGTCACGCCCGCGTCCGGCCGCCGCCACCGTCCAGGCCAGCAAGGAGGTGCCGCAATGAAACGCTTCGCACTCTTTTTATTGCTTGTCCTCATCCTACTCCCCCTCGGCTGTGCCAACACCACCAGCCACTCTCAGGCGGTTTACATGCTGATGGACACCTCGGGGACCTATACCGCGGAACTCAATAAGGCCCAGGCCATCATCAACTACCTCCTCGGCACGCTTCAGCCGGGGGATTCCCTGGCGGTCGCCCGCATCGACACGGGGAGCTTCAGTGAGAAGGACATCATTCAGAAGATCACCTTCGAAGGCCGTCCGTCCGGCGCCAACGAGCAGAAGCGCGCCTTCCGGCAGGCGATGGATACCTTTGTCGCCAACGTGAAGGGGAGTTCCTATACCGATATCACCGGCGGCGTTCTTCAGGCTGTCGAATACCTGAACGAGACGGGGGCCGGAAGAAAAACGATCCTCATCTTCTCCGATATGGAAGAGGAGCTCAAGGAAGGCTACGTGCGCGACTTTCCCATCCAAATCTCGGGCATCACCGTCGTCGCTCTCAATGTCACCAAGCTGCGCAAAGACATCATGGACCCTCGCAAATACATGGGGCGTCTTGAAGAATGGAAAAAGCGCGTGGAAGCGGGCGGGGGCAAATGGCGGGTGGTTAACGATCTGGAACGGCTCGATCGTATTCTTGAAGGATAATTGATCCGGGGTGGCCTCTTCCAATAGGATGGGCCGCCCCTTTACTCCGGGGATGGTTCAGGAGATCTTTCGTTGAAAAAATTCGGCATTCAAAAAAACCTTGTTTCCTGCCACGTGGGCAAGCCGCTACTGCTCCAACTGGAAAAATACTTCCTGCATCATATCCCGAAGCTCCACCGCGAGGCCCTCTCCCGCATGATGGAGGTCATGGAGAATAAAAACACCCGCGCCTTCATCAAATATTCCTTTTCCGTCCAAGAGGGGGAGTCTCTTCAGGAATATGAGTCGGTCAACGACTATCCCGAGCCTTATTTTCCCGGCAACGTACAACGGATTTCGTTTCAGATCCGCCTCGGCCTCCCCGAGATTTTTCAGGCGACCCTCACCTTTCCCCGCGACGGTCACCCTTCTGTGGAAATCTCTACCACACAGAAAAATGCCGAAGAGATTGCGCTACGGGTTTGCGACAATATCGCCAACCTGATCAGCCCGTCGACCAACAAGAACTGGGTCGTTCACCACCGTCTGTTCAAGGCCCTGTTTCCCTTGGCCATACCGGCCATTTTTGTCGCACTGGGCTATTGGCGCCACCTGGATCTCTTTGAATTGCTGGCCAGCCAGGGCTGGGTGGTCATACTGGCCCTGCTGGTCAACATGACCCTTATCCGGGCCTATCCGCTCGTATCCTTCGCCACCCGAAGGCGGATCACCCTGCGCAAAGCAGGAGCCTGGCTCCTGCTGATAGTCAGTATTGCTCTGACTTACGGATATCTGGGCCTTCTTCTGGTGGAGATACCGAGCTAACCTGCCGGGACAGCGCCACCATCCAGAAAATGCTGCAGAGCCCGGGGGGAATCCAGAAGGGCTTTGACCGCCACGGTCAACTTGGCACTGCGTCCGTCAAGATTTCGTTTTCGCAGTCCCGAACCCACCGCCAGGAAGGTGGTGTCCATCAACGTCTTCTGAAACAAATTCACCTGCACCGTTTTCTCTTCCCCCAGGGACTTCAGGGCAATGGCTTCACGGCAGTCCTCGGGATCCGTCGAGGTCATCGACCGGCAGATCAGGGGACGAACCGGGTAAATCCCGCACAACCCCTGGTCACTGAGAAACGCGCAAGGTTGCCTCAGCACGATCCGCTCCTCGTCATCGAGCCATTGCACTTTTCGATAGACGGTTTCCAGCCTTTGCGTCAAAGACTCCCGTTCCGCAACATCCAAGGTCTGTTGGACGTAGGCCACGATGGATGCCGCCTCCGGAAAAAGAACGGCCACATTGACCACGCAGCAGGTTCCACATCCCGCCGCGCAGGCGATGTGCCGCCTTTCCGCCGCATCCATGTTCTCGGCAAGAGTCTGTTCCGCAACGTCACATATTCGCTGCATCCCCAACATAAAATCCCGGGGGGTTCGTGCCAGGGAAAGGGTTGTTTCAACCTCCCCCTCGATGTGCTGGCGATAGGCATCCAGATCGAATGGTTCTGTCATCGTTGACTCCTCGTCATGGGTTTCCCATTGTCGCAGGCCTGGCGGGTTCTTTTATCCTAGCGGACCCGGGCCGTTTCGCCAACCATCCATCTCAATTTTCATGGTTTAAGCCAAATCTGCCGACAAGGGACTTGTCAACAGACATTCCGCTGGCGTACTATTAGCTTTCGTTAATTACAGAGGAGAAACGATCATGGACCTAGCCATCGCGTTTGAGTGCCCCCAATGCAAAAGGCAGTTCCTTCAAGACCTCGTCGAATTCTCTCCAGGGAAAACCCATGTCTGCGAGGCATGCGGATCGTGGACCGTCCTGACTTCCGACAGTCTGCGAAATTTCCAGACAGCTCTCGAGGATTTCTGCCGCACCTGAACGGCTGCCGTACGAGACAAAGTCGCCCCCACCCGCCCCCTCCCAGGACCTGTAACGTGCCCGTCATAGCACCTGCCGGGGCCGGCCTGCCCTTTTGATTTGCGTCACGAATACAGGCCTGCTATCTTACCGCTTGGCCCTTAGACTCCGGCATCCATAGGGTATTCATGACCACGCGCTTCATTCATACTGCGGACATCCATCTCGGCAAGACCTATCGTCGATCCCCCGGTGAAAAGGAACGCTACGAGGATTTTTTTCGCGTCCTTGCCGCTATCGTTGAAGATGCCATCCGCGAGCAGGTGGACTTCGTCCTCATTGCTGGAGACCTCTTCCACACCGGTCAGATTCTCCCCCGCACCTTTGCCCGCACCATTGAAACCCTGACCCCTCTCAAAGAAGCCGGCATTCCCTGTATTGCCGTCGAAGGGAATCACGACTGGATTCATCGCAGGGATCGCCTTTCCTGGATGGAAGCTCTGGCGCAGATGGGATTGCTCTGTCTGTTGCGTCCTCAACGAAGCGAAGACGGCGGCTATGTATTCACTCCCTACGACGATGAACTGGCCGAAGGAGGGCATGTCGTCATCAACGGCACGAACATCTACGGTCTCGGCTACATCGGAGCCCAGGCAGGGGCTCATGTTTCCCGCATCTGCGAAGCGGTAACGACACGACGGAACATCCTTCTCTTTCATGTGGGAATCTGGAGCTACTCGCCGGTCGAGATCGGCAACATGAAACCTGAAGAGGCCGCTCCCCTGGCCGATGTCTTCGATTATGTCGCTCTGGGTCACGGGCACAAGCCCTATCAGCTTCTCAGCGACGATAACCGCCCCTTTGCCTTCAACCCCGGAGCTCCCGAGTGCGTCAATTTTGGCGAGCAACGATATGACAAAGGCTATTACCTCGTCACTCTGCATGACGACGGACGCCCGGCGTGGGAATTCCGAAGGACTCAGCCGCGCCCCATGCTTGTCCTGTCTTTCGATTTGAGCGGCTCGCTCAACGCGGAAACCGCCCTGACCCGTTTCCGCGAACAGATTGCCCCGGTTTTGGAAACCGTATCGGCAAAGCCTCCCCTGCTTGAAATCAAGCTCACCGGCAAGGTTGGCTTTCATCCCTTCGAACTTTCTCGTGACCTTCTGCTCTCGAGCCTTGATGCGCTCTCCCTCCCCTTGCACATCGAGGTAAAAAACCAGCTCTCCCTGAATACCGGGGATTCTTCTGAGGAGAAACGATCCCGAAGCCTGGAGGATATCGAACGTGCGGTTCTGGAGGAGTTGATTGCCAGCAACAGCACCTACCAGGACCGGCAGTCCGAACTGGCCTCACTGGCGCTGTCACTGCGAAGTCTCGTTCTGTCCGGGGAAGAGGACGATGACGAGCTTCTCGCACTGTTCAAGGACTGAGGCCATGCAGATTCGCTATGTCGAACTCAAAAACGTCAAGTCCCACCGCGAGGGCTGTTTCCATTTTTCTCCGGGCATTACTGTGCTCTCCGGCCCGAACGGCTCGGGGAAAAGTACCCTGTTCGAGGCTATCGGCTATGCCCTTTTCGGCGTTGATGCCAGGGATTTTGTCGGAAAAGCGGATCGGTTTCTGAGTATCGGAGCAAAAAAAGGCGAGGTTGTCGTCGGCTTTCAGACCGACGACGGCGCCTCCTGGCGCGTTTCCCGCAGCCTGGGTTCCGGCGCCAAGTGGCTTCTTGCCCGGCAGACTGAAGAGGACTTCGAGGTTGAAGAGCACGCCAACGCCCAGGAGACGGAGACCCGCCTCAAGGAACTGCTCGGCCTTTCGTCAAACCGTTCCCTTGCCGAGCAATTCAAGCAAATTATCGGCCCCTTTCAGCACGACTTCCTCGGTCCTTTCGTCATCAAATCGCCCACCGAGCGGCAGAAGGCCTTCGATGTAACTCTCGGTATCGACACCTGGCGTCAGACGTATGAAGGAACCAGCCGACTGCAAAGTCTTCTTCTGCAGAGGATCGGGACCCTCAATACCGAGATTACCCTTCAGCAGGAGCAGGTGGCGCCACTGCCCGATAAAGTGGCCGAGCAGAAGAGGCTGACGGCCCTTCTCGAAGAACGCAAGACGCTTCTGCAAAGCCAGCAGAAAACATTGGCACAGTTCGTCAACCAGCTTCAGGGAATGGAGAAGAAGAAACAACAACTCGATGCCCTGACGGCCGCCATCAATCAACTCTCCGAACGACTCAAGGCCGGCGAAGACAAAATCGCCCTGCAGAAGCAGCGGGTCGCCGAAGCCGAAGCCTCCCGTACCCTGGTCGAAGAGACCCGGAGTGGCAAAGCCGTCTACGACCAGGCCGAAGAGCGCCTCAAGCAGCTTCGTATCGGCGAAAAGCACCGTCTCGACGCCCAGCAACAAGTAACCGCCCTGGAAAAGCAGATCATCGGCCTCCGACAGGGGATCGACCACGAAACCCGGGAAGTCGATGCGATCCGTCAACAGATCGAGCAGGACCAGGCGAGCCTGCAAAAGCTAAGGCAGCAACTGGAACCTCCTCCCGATCTTGTCGAGGAGGCCTCACGCCTTGCGGAGCGGCAAAAGAACCTTGAGGACAAACAGGCGCAGAAAGCCCTGCTCGAAGGCCGTCGCCAAAGCCTTGAAGAAGGTCGGGAGAAACTCTCGGGGGGGCTGTGCCCTTTCTTTCAGGAGCCCTGCCTGAATATCGCCGGCAAACCTGCGCAGGATGTCTTTTCGCTACAGCTCGAAGACCTCGATCGGCAGTCGGCGTCATTGGCACAGGCCATCAAAAAGCTCGCCGACGAGGTCGCCCGTGCCTCCGTGGCCCAGCAAAAACAGGCCGCCCTGACGGTTCGGCAGCAGGAATGGCGCAAGCAGTTGGAGCAACTCGAAGAGCGCCGCAAATACCTTGGGCAGAGGACAGAACGTCTTGCCGAACGGCAACCGGCTCTCGCGGAGCTGGAACAAACCCTCCAGCAGAAACAGGCGGCCCTGGCTGAATTTGCCAACCTAGATAACGAAATCGCTGCCGCAGAGCAGGAGCGCAGCCGGCATCAGTCTCAGCGGGATCTGCATGTCGCCCACCTGCAGACAGCCTCCGACCTGCAGGCGCGTATTCAGACCCTTCGTCAATATGAAGACTTCTGGGACACCCTGAACCAAGAGCAACAAACAAAGAAGGAAGAACTGCGCCTCGGACAATCGGCCTACGATGCCGAAGAACACCAGCGCTGTCGCAGCGAGAGGGACCGGCTTCTCTCCGTCAACGCAGCCCTTGAGCAGGAGACCAAAGGGATCGGAGTCGATCTGCAACGGGTTGGGCTGGAGGTTGAAAAACTGCGCACGATCGAGGCCGAAATCCGCGACCGCCAGAATCGGGTACAGCGCCTGCTGGAAAAGGAAGCGCTGGTCAAGTTTCTGCGAAACGGCGTCTTCAAGCAGGTTTCCAGCCGGCTTTCAGAGAGATTCCGCCACGAAATCTCCCAAAGAGCCGATCGCATTTACCGCACCATTGCCGGTGCCGACGAGGAATTGTACTGGGGGGAAAACTACCAGGTCATCCTGAGGGATATGGTCGACGGACAGGTCCGTGAGCGCAGCGACGACCAGCTCTCCGGAGGACAGACCATGAGTGCCGTCGTCTCCCTGCGCCTGGCTCTTCTGCAGACCATTGGAGCCCGCATCGCCTTTTTTGACGAGCCCACCTCGAATCTCGATGCCGAGCGCCGCGAGAACCTGGCTCAGGCATTCCGGGCCATCGACATCGGCCAGGAAGAGGTCACCTCCCACTGGTACGACCAGCTCTTTCTGGTCAGCCACGATGTCGCCTTCACCGAAATAACCGATCAGGTAATCGAACTGGGCGACGCGTAAAAAAAGCCGGGGTTTCCCCCGGCTTTTCCATCGGTAGGCTTTTGCTTCGCCTTCTTAATCGTTGTCGATGATTTCCCTGGCAATCTGCCGGATGGCTTTGGCGGTTTCCGAATCGGGGTGCGCCAGGACAATCGGTTTGCCGCTATCACCGGCGCTCACCATGTCCGGGTCCACGGGAACGGCACCCAGGAATGGTGCTCCCATCTCTTCGGCCATCTGCCGTCCCCCGCCTTTTTTGAACAGATCAATCACCTCGTGGCAGTGGGGGCAGACAAACCCGCTCATATTCTCCACCACGCCGAGCAGGCTCATCTTCAGCTGCCCGCAGAAGGTGATGGACTTGCGCACATCATTCAGGGCGACCTCCTGAGGAGTCGTCACGATGACCGCCTGAGTGCCGGCTCCCAGGAACTGGGCAACGGACAGGGGCTCATCACCAGTCCCTGGGGGGCAGTCAACAACCAGGTAATCGAGGTAGCCCCACTCGACATCGGCCAGGAACTGCTGGATAACTCCGGTCTTCATCGCACCGCGCCAGATCACGGCATCGGTGTTTTTCTCAAGCATAAACCCGATGGACATGACCTTCAGCCCTTCATAGTTGACCGGAAGCATGGCATCCTCAGCCGCAGTGATCTGGGGACGTGAGCCCTCAAGGCCAAGCATCTTCGGTACGCTCGGACCGTGGATATCCACATCCAGAAGCCCTACGGCGTGACCTTCCTGCGCCAGGGCCATGGCCAGATTCACGGCGGTAGAACTTTTTCCGACTCCCCCCTTACCGGACATCACCAGGATCTTGTTGCGGATGTGGCCGAGACGCTGCTGCATCTGCAGCCGTCTCTGGTACTGTTCAGCGGATTCTCCCGGTTTGGGCCCTGCGGTAGAACACGATGACTTATCCGTGCAGCTCGATTTTTCGGAACAACTGCTACAGGAACTCTGTTTGCTTTGCATCTCTTACGTCCTCCTTCTTGACTGCCGCAACCTGATATGTACGGAGCCATAAAAAAAGCCTCACCGGCTTTATCCAAGCCCGGGAGACCATTGTTTGCGCCGCGGATCAGACGCGGAATGGTTTCCATCCGCAGTCCTTGTTACCACTTTCGCAAGTTATCGTCAAGCCCATTTTCCCGCAACTTATGCGAGAATAACAGGCCTATTATTTTCCAAAGGAGTCGGCAAACGGAACCTTAACAAAGTCTAAAGGCATCGACAGATCGGCAAAAGCGCGTTGGGATTATCCTTCCGCACGTCTCTCCTCACCCCGGTACGAAAAATCCGCACCTGAACGGAGAGAATCGTGGCCGATGGCCGATGACTGCCCAGCCGCTGGAACGAAGAAAGCGGGAAATCTGGTGGGAGGTGATCAATTCTTCCAGCTGCTGCGCAAGCACGATGCCGTAATTGCCATTGCGATACTTTACGTGAATCATCATGGCGTCCTCCTGCGCACGTGAACATCCTCCTGCCATTAAACACCTTTTTCCCAGATTTGCAAACATCCCTCCCCCTGACGAATACCACATCGTCCCAGCACAATAAAAAAGCACCCGGCAAAACCGGGTGCTCGGTTGGACTCTGGTGGAGCTGATGAGGATCGAACTCACGACCTACGCATTGCGAACGCGTCGCTCTCCCAGCTGAGCTACAGCCCCATGGTGCAGAATATTACCCGGCCAATCCCCCTTCTGTCAATCTCAGGATTTGCTTTGTCCCCTGGCTGGTATCCGAAGAATGAACACCGCGCCCTTCTCCCGGTTCATCACTTCGATTTCCCCCCGATGCAACTCGACGATCCGGTGGGAGATCGACAACCCAAGGCCGGTTCCTTCAATCTTGGTGGTAAAAAAGGGGTTGAAGATGTTGCGCATGACCTCGTCCGGGATGCCGCCGCCGGTATCCTCCACTTCCACGGCAACAGCCCGGTCTCCACGCAACACCGTTTCATAGGCACGGAGGGTGAGAACCCCTCCCTGAACCATGACTTGACGGGCATTGGCCAGCATATTCAGAAGCACCTGACGCAGCTTCTGTTCGTCCCCCTGGATTTTCGGCAGGTCGGAAGACAGATCAACGTTCAGCTGAATGTCGGAAGCGCTGATGGCATCGCCCTCAAGATCGACAACCTCATGGATAATCGTCCCCATGTCGCACTCGGCAAAGCACAACATCTGCTTCTTGGAAAAAGCCAGGATATTGGCGAGCATCTCCTCCATGCGGCGAACTTCCCGGGTGATAATGCCGGCGTATTCCTTGTCACGGCTCCCGTCGGGGGCGTGGCGACAGAGACGCTGGGCAAAACCGCCTATGGACACAAGGGGGTTGCGCAATTCGTGAGCCACCGAGGCGGCCATCTCCCCCAGGACTGCCAGTTTTTCACCTTGTATCAGCCGCTCCTGGGTCTCCCGCAAGTCCTGATGCGCGCTCTCGAGGCGGTGCAACAGCATGGAATTTTCCATGGCCGCCGCCGCCTGATTGGCAAAAAGCTCCAAAAAACGCAACCGGCCCGGGGAGATCTCTTCAAGACTCTCCGGATTGTCGACTACGAGGACCCCCAGGACACGGTCCTTGCCTCTCAACGGCGCACAAGCATAGGCCTTCAGACCGAGGATTTCTGCAAAATGGCGGCCTGACGCCTCTTGCGCTTCAGGATCTTTGACAAAAACCACCTCCGACGCAGAAACCGCCTGGGCCAGCGCATTGTCTTCGGGGTCCAGACTCAGTCTCTGCTTCAACACCTTGCGACAAAAAGAGGTGCTTCTCTGGGCTTCCTGGACATCGGCGCTGATGGACGAGCCGGACCAACTATCCGATCCTTCCACCTTGGGTAGAACCAGCTGGGCCGATTGACGGGTCAGGCCGAGCATTCCCTGCAGAGTGCGGCTGCGTTCGTTGACGGTAAAGAGCATTGCCCGTTCAAACCCTCCCCCTTCCTCGACCGTGGCCGCC
>QKGY01000223.1 GCA_003250235.1 Desulfuromonadaceae bacterium | reverse complement strand
CGGTGGCTATTTCCCCGATGGAGATCGTCATTTGGACGATTCTTTGGTCTATGGAGCCCGCCTGGGATATGCCTTCGTTGGCTCCGGTCTGGCCGAGGCCCTGACCCTCGAAGGGGATTTCGGTCTGATTGATTCATCGTCAGGACAGGGCAGGGGATACTCGGCGCGGCTCGACGCGGTCTACCCGCTCAGGAAAAAGGGGACACTGCTGCCGTATCTGAGTTTGGGGGGCGGTTTTGTCGATCCGCCCGGATCGGCAGAGGATCTCTTCTCGGTCGCCTATGGCGGCGGGCTGTTCTACGGCCTTGCTCCGGCGATCGCGCTGCGTGTGGATCTCCGCCATCTCCTCCCCATGTCCACGGATCATTTCAACGATTTCACCGCAACGGCCGGAATCACCTATTTTTTCGGTCGTAAGGCGGATGACCTTGCGAAAAAGCCAAAAGATGCTGATCGGGATGGCGTTGCGGATAGCCGTGACCGGTGCCCGGATACCCCCAAGGGGCTCAAGGTGGATCGCTTCGGATGCCCCGAGAATCCGCCCGATGGAGACGGCGACGGCATTGCCGATTACCAAGATCAATGTCTCGATACCAAGCCGGGAGTCGATGTCGATTCCAACGGCTGTCCGAGGGACAGCGACGGGGATGGCGTTCCTGACAGCGTGGACGAGTGCCCGGGCAATCCGCCCGGACTCCCCGTGGATGCCAGAGGGTGTGTGCAGATCAACTGATGGGGCACTGTGTCTGTAAAGGGACCTGACCGGATGCTTGCATGCCGACTGTGAGACGTGCTGTTTTTTATTGGGGGCTGATCGTGCCTCTACTCATCCTGTTCGTTTCGTTTCTCTGGGGGCGGGGGCAGGTTCATGATTTCGAGGGACGTTGCGAGAGGTGCCATCTCACTTTCGATCAAGACGGTAAGCCGGAAAAGTATATGCGAAACATCGACTTTCTATGTATGGACTGCCATAACGTATCCCAGGCGTACTCGCACCCGACGGGGATGGTGCCTTCATTCCCCGTTCCCGCCGATATGCCGCTGGACTGGTCCGGGCGCATGACCTGCGCCACCTGTCACAACCCCCATGGCGAGAGTCTGCTGACGGGGGGCTCTTTGCTGCGGTCGTCTTACCGGGGCCAGTTTTTCTGCCAGTACTGCCATCAGCATTCTCTGCCGCTGGAAGGCAGGCATTTGGGAACGGGGGGGATTGCCCATTTCAAACGCGATGCTTCTGCAGATACAGGTCAGTGGTCCCGGCTTCTGGACTCCGTTTCGGCCGAGTGTCTTTCCTGTCATGACGGGATCGTCGCTCCGGCGACCTCCTATCGGGTGGAGGGAACAGACGATTCCATGACCTACAGTGAGCGGAAGCTGTCCCACCCGATCGGCATGGATTATAACCGCGCCGCCATGAAAGACAGGGAACTCCGCCCTGCCTCATCGTTAGCGCCCTATATCACGCTGTTTGACGGCAAGGTGGGCTGTGGTTCCTGTCATAACGTGTTTTCCCGTGAAAAAAATCTGCTGGTCGTGAGCGACAGGGGAAGCGCCCTGTGCTTTGAGTGCCATATCAAGTGACCCGATTCAATGAGGATGGAGATGCGCATGGTTGTCCGGAAAATGCTCAAAAGGATGTTGGTTGCTTTGACCCTGGGGATCCTTTGTCTTTCTCCGGCCTGGGCCGGAGAAGATCTCGTCGCCAGCGTCGGAGGGATTCCGATCACCCGCTATGAACTCAAGAGGCAGGTCAGTCGGATTCTGCCGCTGAACTCCAGTTACCACGGCGGGGTATCCCGCGAAAAACTCGAAGAAATCAAGGCTAAGGCTCTGGACGAACTGATCGAGCAGACGCTTAAGGTTCGTTATGCTCTGGATAACGAGATCGTTGTGCCGTCCTCCGAGCTCGATGCGAAATTGAAGCCGGTATGGGAGAAGTTCCCCACCCCCGAAGAGTTGCAGAAAGCCCTCGAGGGGGAAGAGGTCTCCGCCCTGCGCGCCTCGGTATATAGGAATCTGTTGGCCAAAAAGGCCGAAGAGGTGGCCGTTGCCGCCAAGGTGAAAGTCACCGACGAAGACGTGGCATCCTACTACCGTCAGAACAAGGAGAAATATTTTCGACCCCGCATGTATCGGGCCAGCCAGATCTTCATCAAAGTCGATCCGCGTCTGAGCAATGACGAGCGACGTCCTTTTCTGGAAAAAGCCCGGGATCTTTCCCGCAGAGGTCAGGCGGGTGAGGATTTTTACAACCTGGCCTATTACAATTCGGACGACGATAAACGGTATGTCGGGGGGGATATCGGTTATTTCCACGAAGGACAGCTCATCCCTGTCATTGAAAAGTCCATCGTGACGTTGAAAGTCGGCGAAGTCTCCGATCCGGTCGAATCGATTTACGGCTACCATGTCCTGAAGCTGGTGGAACTCAAGGAACCTACCCAGCTCAGCCTGGAGGAAAAACGAGACGAGATTCGCAAGACACTGGAAAAACAACAGCAAGACGAACTGTATCAGGCCTGGATAGGTCCCTTGAAAGCCAAGTACGATGTCCAGAAGTTTTAAGGCCGAGGGCTCTCTTACTCCTATTTAAACACTAGGGAATATGTGTAGGTTTTAGAAGAGTTGTTCTCTTGTGTGCCGTGATTTAACTGTGCTAACAGTTATTTTGCGGAAAATTGTTCATGATGGACATTTTTGGTCTCATTTATGGGATTTGTGACTGCTTCAGTCACCTTTTAATGCAGGCAATTTATCTTGTAACTAACTGTAAATAAAAAACTATTTGTGTTATTCATGCGGCCGGTGAGATTAGAGTAAAATAATTGGCTTGCCTCCTGTTGAGGCCTGCTTTTTGCCTATTAAGGAGTACAGAAAAAAGATCACCTGACCGATAAGAGCAAAACCAGAGCAATCTGGTGACGCAAAGCCACGGGTCCGAGTCAGGACAGCCGGGTTGCCGAAGTGGGTGGAGATTTTCCGGAATTATCCGATGAAACTCAAAACACCCCCTTTGGTGTAAAGGTGGGTGTTTTTTGTTTTGCGTTTTCGCCGATCAAGAGGCTTGAAGGAATTGACGTTGTGTAAGGATTGATCCCTCTCGTGTTCTGAGTGATGAAGAAGACGCCTATGAAGCTGCAAGGGAAAATTCTTTTTCATATTAGCCTGGCGGTGCTTTTTTTAAACCTGATGCTCTTTATCACCACCCGGGTTATCCTGCAGGACAGCTTTGAAACTCTCGACCGCGACGCGGCCCGGCAGAGTCTCGAGAAAATTCAAAATACCCTCGATAACGAAGAAATTGCTCTTTCCAGAATTGCTTTGGACTGGGCCCATTGGGATGATGCCTATCGTTTCGTTCAAGGGGAGCCTTCCTCTTTCATTCAGACCAATCTTCCCGATTCCGTTTTCAGTGATCTGAACCTCAATCTGATCGCCTTTGCAAATGCCTCCGGACGCCTTGTCTATTCCAGGGTCGCTGACTTCTCCGTTTCGAAATCTCAGGGCATGGACTGGCAGGTGATCCTGAATCTGGCCGGACGCATGAAAACGACCGATCCGCAGAGCGTCGCTCAAGGACTCCGGGGGGCGGTGTCCGTTTCCGGACAACCCATGTTGCTGGTGGCGTACCCCATTCTGCCCAGCAATGAGAAGGCCCCGCCCCGGGGAATCCTGTTTCTCGGCAGGGCGCTCAACCGTCAGAGAATCGATGGCCTTGCAGGCCGCTCGCAGCTGCATCTCCAGCTTCTGCCGGCAGGGGATCTCAGGCAGAGTGCCGATGAGGTCCTCTCGCAAAAGCTGGCGGCCGCCGATAACCTGCTTGTCATCCCAAAAGACAGTCAGGAAAACATCGGATACCTGCTCCTGAAAGACTTTTTCGGGCGTCCGTCCTTTTATATCCACACGGAGATCCCCCGTAAAATCTATGAGGGGGGCACCGGGGCAATAGGTTATTTTCTGCGATGGAACTTCCTCGTAACCCTGTTGTTCGGCATATTTTCCTACGCCATATTGCACAAATTGACGATGACGCGTAAAAAGCGTCACGAAGTGGAAGCTCAATGTCATACCCTGGTGGAAAATATCAGTCTCGGAGTCTCTCTGATTGATCGGGATTTCAACATCCTGATGGCCAACTCGGCGCTAGGGGCGTTTTTCAAAAGAAGCGTCAGTAGTTTTGCGGGGCACAAATGTTTCCGGGAATTTAAAAGACAAAGCAAGATCTGCAGCGATTGTCCCGGGGTTCGCGCCATGAAATCCGGCAGACCGGCCTCGGAGGAAATCTCCGGGCGCCATGCCGACGGCTCACCGTGGCTTGCCCGCATGCATGCGTTTCCAGTCTTTGATCCGGAGGGAAAAGCCAACCGCTTTATCGAAATCGTCGAGGATATTTCCAGCCAGAAAGAGACCGAAAATGCTCTGCGCCGGTCCGATCAGCTGGCCAAGACGGTGTTGAACAGCATGCGCGATGCCGTGGCGATCATCGACATCGGCAGTTATACCTTTGCCTCGGTCAACCGGGTTTTCCTGGAAGGCTTCAATATGCGCGAGGACGATGTCGTCGGGCACTCCTGTTATGAGCTGCTGCCGCAGAAACCTTTGCCTTTTGAACCGAACGATCAATTCTGTCCCATCGAAGAAACGGAGAAAACGGGGAAACATGCCCAGGCGGATTATTCCCTGCCCGACGCCGAAGGGGAAATCCGCCATATTGAGGTATTCACCTCGCCGATCAAGGACGATCAGGGAAAAGTGGTCCAGGTGGTGTGGGTCGCACGGGATGTCTCCGAACGCAAAAAGGCCGAGCAGGAAATCCGCCATCTGGCCTATCACGATGCCTTGACCGGGCTGCCTAACAGAAGCCGGCTCGAGGAACGGCTCGAACAGATCCTCGCGCAAGGTCAGCCCGGCACACAGCGTCTGGCCATGCTCTTTCTCGATCTGGACCGTTTCAAGAACGTCAACGATACCCTGGGTCATGCCATGGGGGATCTCCTGCTCAAGTCCGTAGCACGACGCCTGCGAACCAGCATCCGCGAAGGCGACATGGTGGCCAGGCTGGGAGGCGACGAATTCGTCATCCTGCTGGTTCGGGCAAAGAACCGGCAGGAGGTGGAGGTTGTCGCCAGAAAGATTCTGGATATCATCAGTGCGCCATTCTTTCTGGACGGTCAGAAAATATTCATCACCACCAGTATCGGTATCGCCATGTATCCGCTCGATGGCGAGGGCGGAGACATCCTCAAGAAGAGCGCCGATATGGCGATGTATGCCGCCAAGGAAAAAGGGCGTAATGCCTATCACTTTTATTCGGAACAGACGGAGCAGCAGGCCCTTGCCCGCCATGGGCTCGAACTCGATCTGCAACGCGGCCTCGACCGGGGAGAGTTTTTCCTGGTTTACCAGCCGCAATTCGATCTGCGCAGCGGTGAGTTGACCGGCGTCGAGGCGCTTCTGCGCTGGAGACATCCCGAGCGGGGAGAAATCTCTCCGCTGCAGTTTCTGCGCATCGCCGAAGAGACCCACATGATCCGTCCCCTTGGGGAGTGGGTGCTGGAAACGGCCTGCGCCCAGAACAAGGCGTGGCAAACCGCCGGCTATCCTCCCTTGCGCGTATCGGTGAATCTGTCGCGGCACCATTTCCGGGATTCCGATTTCGGATCGGTTGTCGACCGTGTTCTCGATAAAACGGGGCTGGACCCCCGCTATCTGGAGCTGGAGCTGGCAGAAAGCGTCCTGATGGAGAATACCGATTCTTTGGCCAAAACGCTCGATCGGCTTAAGATGAAGGGGATTCACCTGACGGTGGATACCTTTGATACCGGCTATGCTCCGTTGCGGTATCTGAAGTACTTCCCCATCGACAAGGTGAAATTGTCTTACTGTGTCACCGAAAGCGTGATGATCGGCCAGGAGATGAAAGAGCACCTTGACGATCTCATTGAAAAGGCTCGCAGACTCAATCTTGAGATCATTGCCGGCGGGGTCGAAACCATGGAACAGCTGGATCACCTCAGGGCGATGAAGTGTTTCAAGATGCAGGGGTATTATCTGGAGCGTCCCCTGAGCCCCGAAGAGATGCCTCGCCGTTTTCTGGGCGGGTTGTTTCAAAGCCGTACGGAAAAAAGAACGGCCAAGAAACAGCAACGCATCGTCGGTTGATAAAACGGAAAGAAAATCTTTGAAATTTTTAAGGAAAAATTGCTTTCATATCCCGGTATGCCTATAATCCAAAATATTTTTTAAACTTTCTCGGCGAATCTTCCGATAAAAACGGAATACGGAGAGATCCGGAAAATTCGAAAATCGATTTCCAGGGGGGCGGGATGTTCCCTCTGGCTTCAGAGTGTTTCGACAATGAGTCTTTAAGGAGGTTTGTGAATGAAGATGCTGGCAAAAAAGGTTTCTCTCATGCTGTGCATGATGATCGTTTTGGTTCCTGCCCTGGTTCAGGCAGAAAGCGGCGGGCGTGGTCGTTACCTGTTCAGGAAGGATTGCCGCACATGCCACGGCAAGGAAGGCCATGCGGCAAATCTGACCCCTCAGAGCAAGACCAGCAAGGAGTGGCAGGACTTCTTCGAGAACGACAAGCACCAGGCCAAAGCCGACGTCTGGACGGAGATTGGTGACAAAAATATCGATCGCATCAAGGATTTTCTGATGACCAATGCCTCGGATGTCTTTTCGGCCAAAGGGCAGGAGTGCTGGGATCCCAAATAAACGCCTTTGCCTTCCCGGCGTTTTTTTCGAAAAGCCGCTTTCTCAACGGGGAAGCGGCTTTTCCTTTGTGTATGTTGTCTTGCGAGTGCAGAGGTGTCTTACCCCTCGGTCAGATTGAGATTCCTCAATCGCAATGCGTTGCCGACCACCGATACCGAACTGAAGCTCATGGCGGCAGCGGCCAGCATAGGGCTGAGGAGAATGCCGAAGAACGGATAGAGAACCCCGGCGGCGATCGGTACGCCGAAGGCGTTATAGACGAAGGCAAAGAACAGATTCTGGCGGATATTGCGCATGGTCGCCTCGCTCAGTCTGCGGGCGCGCAGAATGCCTCGCAGGTCTCCTTTCACCAGGGTGACGCCGGCGCTTTCCATCGCCACATCGGTCCCCGTCCCCATGGCGACACCCACCTCGGCTTGAGCCAGTGCGGGAGCATCGTTGATGCCGTCACCCGCCATGGCTACCTTTTTCCCCTCGGCCTGAAAGTGTTTCACCACGTCGGCTTTTTGGTCAGGGAGAACTTCGGCTTCGACCTCGTCGATCCCCAGTTTGTTCGCCACGGCTTCCGCAGTGGTCCGGTTGTCGCCGGTGAGCATCACGATACGGATGCCGTCGTTTTGCAGAGCCCGGATCGCTTCACGGGTCGTCGGTTTGATGGGATCGGCGACACCGAGCAGACCGGCGGCACGCCCACCAATGGAGACAAACATCACGGTCTGTCCTTCTGTCCGTAAGTCTTCAGCCTGCTTGTCCAACGCACCGGTGTCGATGCCCAGTTCGATGAGCAGTTTGCGATTGCCCAGAGCGATGGGCGTATCGCCGAGCTGCCCGGTTACTCCCTTGCCGGTGTGAGACGCGAAATCCTGCACCTCTCTGGTTTCGATGCTGCGGGCCTCGGCGCCGGCGGTTATGGCCGTAGCCAGGGGATGCTCGCTACCCCGCTCCAGGCTGGCGGCAAAACGCAGAACCGTCGACTCGTCGAACCCTTCGGCTGCCATAACGCCGACCAGTTTCGGTTTTCCTTCCGTCAAGGTACCGGTCTTGTCAACCACCAGGGTATCGATCTGACGCAGAACTTCAATGGCCTCGGCATTTTTGAAAAGAACGCCGAGGGTGGCCCCCTTACCGCTGGCAACCATGATCGACATCGGGGTGGCCAATCCCAGAGCGCAGGGGCAGGCGATGATCAGTACGGCAACAGCATTGATCAGGGCATGAGCCAGCGCCGGTTGCGGGCCGAGCCAGGCCCAGATGATAAAGGTGAGCAAGGCGCTGCCGATGACAGCAGGAACGAACCAGCCGGCAACCTGGTCGGCCAGCTTCTGGATCGGAGCGCGGCTGCGCTGCGCTTCAGCCACCATCTTGACGATCTGTGACAGCAAGGTTTCGGCGCCAACCCGTTCCGCTTCCATGACCAGCGTCCCGGTGTTGTTCACCGTCGCGCCGATGACGTGATCGCCGGCCTGCTTTTCAACCGGAATGGGTTCCCCGGTTACCATCGATTCGTCAATGGAACTGCTCCCTTCCAACACCTTGCCGTCTACCGGCACCTTTTCGCCGGGGCGGATACGCAAGCGGTCTCCGGGTTTTACCTGATCGAGAGGCACATCCTGCTCACGGCCATCGGCCAGGACTTGACGAGCGATTTTGGGGGCCAAGCCCAGCAATCCTCGGATCGCCGCCCCGGTCTGGCTGCGTGCCCGTAGCTCCAGCATCTGGCCGAGCAGAACCAGGGTCACTATGGCGGCGGCCGCCTCGAAATAGACCGCCACCTCACCCCCTTCGCCACGAAAAGATGCCGGAAACAGGTCGGGAAACAGGCTGGCGATCAGGCTGTAACCGTAGGCGACCGCCACTCCCATGCCGATCAGGGTGAACATGTTGAGACTGCGGTTGACCAGTGAGTGCCAACCGCGCACGAAAAACGGCCAGCCCCCCCAGAGTACGACCGGAGTCGCCAAGGCCAGTTCTGCCCAGCTCAGCTGCTGCGGGGTTCCCAATCGGTCGATCGGGAGCCCGACCATCGATCCCATCGCCAATGCCAGCTCTGGCAGGGTGAGGGCCAGGCAGACCCAAAAGCGGCGGGTCATCAGCCGAAGTTCGCTGTCATCCTCCTGCTCGGCCGAGATTTCTTTCGGCTCAAGAGCCATGCCGCAGATCGGACAGGAGCCCGGTCCTTGCCGAACGATTTCGGGATGCATCGGGCAGGTGTACTCGCGCGTGTTGCCGGGAGGCTGTTTCTCTTGGGTGTCTTGGGGGTGCAGGTAGGCTTCGGGATTGGCGGAAAACTTGTCTAAGCATTTCGTGGAACAGAACAGGTATTCCGTCCCCTGGTAGGTCATGCGCCCGGCATTTTTCTCCTTGCTGACGGTCATCCCGCAGACAGGATCTTGCATAGCGACCTCCCATGGTCTGGATTTTTTTGCGGCGGAGGCTGCGGACAACGCAGCCTCCGCCGCAACGGTTACTTCAGCGTATAATCGAACTCGAACTGACGTTTCGTTCCGTCCTCCAGTTTCGTACCGACGGTGAAGTGATAGGTGCCCTTTGTTTCCAGATCGACATCCGCGCCGAAATGGCCCTGCATGCCCATCAGTTTGACAGGCTTCTCTTCTTTGCCCTCAGGTCCCTGGATTTTCACGGCGACACTGCCTGAATCGATCGCCTTGCCCGTAGCCTGATCTTCAAACATTACCATGAAGTGATGCGTCGTGCCGGTCATCCCCATTTTTCCCATGGCTTCCTTGACATCTTTCAGGTGGGCCATGGCCTTGACGCCGTCCTGGACCTGGTCTCCGAGCATGATCATGTCGCCATGCATGGACATGGAACCCTGATCCATGTTCATCGTGCCGTGGTTCATCCCCATGGAGCCGTGATCTGCCCCCGTAGAGCCGTGATCAGACCCCATGGAACCGTGGTCCATGGCTCCGGCGTTTACGGCAACAAATGCCAGGGTGGCTGCCAGCGTCAGTGCCATAGAAAGTGTACGAAAAGTTTTCATCGTTTTGATTCTCCTTGTCTGAAAGGTGGGGTGTGCGTCATTCATGGCTCCGTCCCCTAATCCCTCTTTGACGGGGTCGTTATATGACACTTTTTTTCTCCCGCAACATGCGTGGCCGATCCTGACTCCTGGCATGTTTGCCGGTGTATCTACTGTCATTATAAGTTTTTTTCAGATTGCGTGCCAAAATATAACTTGCTGTTTTTGCATTGGAAAATCCTGTGGAACCAAAATATCGATAGGGGCGATTGAGAATAGTCTCCAGACTGCTGCAGATTATTCTACAGAAGAATGAGACTTCTCAGTGTGCCGCCGCAGATGCATCCGTCACACAGGGATGTCGCCTACGCTGAGCAAATGTGTCGCGGAAAGCTGTTCTATCCGGACCGGATCGTGGTGAAGGGAAGAGCCGTCAACGGTGACGGAGAAGATTCGTTAAAGTTCGACATGCAGAATGTCATGGATTGTGGTCTTGGAAGGAGGAGTCTCGTTGGGAACCCGCTGCTCATGCAAAGCCTGAATCTTCTTCGGGTTCAAGGTCATATGTCCGGGCCGGTGAGCCGTTCCAGGAGGGTTTGGCGAAGCAGATAACGCGTCCGCTGTGGCGCGTTGCCGGATTTGCGGCTGGCTTCATGCAACCCGCCAACTCCAGGCAGGCCGCAGCGTTGAATTCACGCGTACCCGCTCTAGCCATTCAGCTTTCTGCGACACGCAGAAGTGAGAGAATCCGCCTGTACGCTCAGCGACGTTCTTCTTTGAGGACCTTGAGTGCCGCGAGCAATTGGCGATCCGTGCTCTGGCGCAGTTCCGACGGGGTCATCCCCCGTTCGAGCAGGGGGAACAGGGGCAGGGTCCCCTCGGGCAGGGCTACTTTCTGGTCCGGGTCGATGCCCTGGTGCCAGATGACACGTCCCTTGGGGGTCAGCCACTCCTGAACGGCAAGCAGCAGGGCTGAGCCGTCGTTAAGGGGAAATTCCTGCAGGACGGTTCCGGTACCGAAGGTTTTTTCACCGATCAATTCGGCCCGACCGGCGTCCTGCAGGGCTCCGGACAGGATTTCCGCGGCACTGGCCGAACCGGAGTTGATGAGCACGACCAAGGGAATCTTCGGGGCTATGCCTCCGGGGCGAACCGGGACGTTGGTAATCTTTCCCGTGACACCCTTTTCCAGCAGGACATTTCCTTCGCGCAGAAACAGGCTGGCAACGCCGATCGCTTCGCTCAACAAGCCGCCGGGGTTATCCCGCAGATCAAGGACGATTCCGGATGCGCCCGTCTGCGTGATCTCTTCGAGGGCCGCTCGCATGTCCTTGGCGACACCCTCGCTGAAGCCGGCCAGACGCAGATGAGCCAAATCGGTGCCAGGAAGCTTTTGCCAGGTGACGTTGTGCATGGAGATCGTGGTGCGGGTCAGGGTGACATCGCGAGCGTTCCCGGAACCGGGGCTGAGAATGGTCAGGGTTACCCGGGTACCGCCTTCTCCGGAAATACGCTGTACGACCTGAATCAGAGGCAGGCCGTTGATACTCTTTCCGTCGACCTTCAGAATGACCTGGCCAGGACGCAGGCCGGCTTTTTGGGCCGGAGAGCCGTCGAATGGGGCGACGATCACCACATGGCCGTTTTTCAATCGCAACTCGGCGCCGATACCCTTGTAGCTGCCTTTGGCAAAGTTCTCCTCATCCTTGAGCATTTGCGGGGAGAGAAAAGTGCTGTGATCGGTGTCTCCCAGAGCTTCGACCATGCCGGCTATGGCGCCGTAAGTCATTTTTTGGGGTTTGACCGCATCACGGTCGACGTATTCGGCCCGGATGGTTTCCCAGGCCTGCGCCATCAGCTCGAAGTCGGGCTCAGTTTTGGCCGAAATGCCGAGAGAGGTGAAGAAGGCGCTGAGTGCTTGCTGGCCAAAGATCAGGATCGACATCAGTCCGATTCCGAATATCAGTCCGTGTAAAAATGACTTGCGTTCCTGACGGTTGCGACGAAACATGGAGTGTCCTTTGGCGACCGGATTTATGGAATAATTAGCGCAGTCGGTAAACCGATGACCGGCTGGAGCGACTGAAAGGCTCTGCGGATCAAGCGATCCATGAGACCCCGCTCTACAAACAAGGACCTAAGGGGAATTGCTGAAAGGCAATGCCCTGCGAGAGCGATAAGTTTAGCCGAGGTAAAGCAGGCGCGCAAATATCGGCATCGTTGCAGGGCATGCCATGCCGGCTGTGGCGCCAATTTTTGCAGCAGTCGATTTTGAAAATTCAGCGGCAGGCCATTCAGTGGTTAATCTCTGAAAACTGTCGGATAGGGCAATCATACCTGCAGGTCAACAAAGAACAACGCGTAAGACACCGATCGGCTTGAACTCCGGGACACTCCGGGAATCCTGGAGTGTCCCGGGCGTTCCGGGGGGGGACAATAGCAGGCGGCCAGTTTGGCGGAGAACAGATTCCATGGATCTATTTTATCAGAAGCTCCACCCAGGGCTGCGTGGTGGGTTCTTTGCTCTCAGCCTTTAATGGTTGGGGCTCGACGACGTACAACCGTTCTGCCTCGACCTTGCCGGCCTGGACCAGCTGAGCCAGGATGGCATTGGCCCGATCGAGAGCGAGCAGTCTCAGATCCTCATCCTTGATACGGATGTCCTTGAGAATGAATGCCTCCATGTAGGTGATCGCTTCCGGTCCGGTCTCCGGTTTCTCGGCCCGGACCGCATCGCGGTCCGATTCTTTCAACTGCCTGAGATCTTTTCGATATACCTCTTCGAGGTACTTGGGATAGTCTTCGTCGCTCGCAGTGATTTCCGGATTTTCCTCTCCTTTTTGGGTTCCCTCATTCCGAAGTTTTTCCATGCTGATCCGTTTAAGCATCCGGGCCCGAGCCAGGGCCGGTCCATCCTGCTGCGGATCCAACTCTCCGGCAAGGTCCATACGCAATCCGGGGCGCTCCTGCAGAACATGGGCCACCGTGGTCAGTTTTCCCACCGTATCCTTTGTCAGCTCTGACGATCCGGGTTCGAAGAAAAGGTATTGCAGGTCCTGCCCTTCGGGGATCAGGCTTGCCAGCAGGGCAAAGGGCGAGGTGGCGGCTTTGGCGACCAGGTTGACCAGAACCTGGATGATTACCCCTCCGACGCTGAATTCCGGATCGTCGAGGTTGCCGCTGACCGGTATGTCCAGGGATATCTCGCCGCTGCGGTCTTTCAACAAGGCAATAGCCAGACTGACCGGAAGGGAGGTGGCATCGGGGCTGTCGACGCTTTCTCCCAGAGTGAATTGATCCAGAAAGACACGGTTGCTGCTGTCAAGTTGATTGCCTTGGATATCGTAGCGCAGATTGAGATTCAGTTTTCCTTTCTCGGTTTTATAGCCGATATATTTGCCCGTGTAGGGGGAGAGGGAACTCATGTTGAAATCCTTGAAAGCCAGGTGGAGCAGGATGAATTTTTCCCGGCTCAGGGGGTTGATTTCTCCCGAAATGGACAAGGGCGCCTGTTTGTCGACCCGGGCATCCAGTTTTACGGAGGCTTTTTTGTCCGTCTGGGAGGAAAGGCCGGAGATACTGCCGTTCAAGCGATCCAGCGTCGATCCGTAGCTGGGTTCGATGCTGCGATCCTGAAAGCGGACGGTGCCATTGAGAATGTCCACGGACCCGACACTGATCTGCGGTTGCGGGGATTCGCTCCGGGATGACGTTTCCTGCGGGACGGATTTTTCGCCTTCCTTGGCCAGGCTTGCCAGATTGACCGAACCATCATGACGCACCAGAACCTGGGCGCTCGGGTCTTCCAGACGTATTGTCCCGAT
>QKGY01000263.1 GCA_003250235.1 Desulfuromonadaceae bacterium | reverse complement strand
GGCGTATCGAGGATATCCATGCCGACGGGATTGTCACCGATACCGAGGCCACCGAAAAGGAAGCCTTGAACCAGCGCAAGACATTGCGCGAGACCCAGCTTCGCAAGGTCGAGGTCCTTCTTGCCCAGAACGAGATGGCCATGACACAGCTCGATCTGACCGCCGCATCCCTGGCGGAAATGAAAACCCGTAACGGTCAGGCCTCCATGGATATGGAGTCGGCGATGACGGAGCTGCAGGATCTCGTCGCCAGGGCCTCCAATTATAACCGACAGTATTGAATTTCATTTATCGGGAGGATTCACATTATGCAGACAAAGACGCGTGAACAGGCCCAGCCCCTTACTCTGGAGGTGGCGCAGGTAAAAAACGAACTGATGGTGATTGACGCCAAGGAGCGGGAAGTGCTTATTGGCGATCCGGCCCTGGCCGCCCAGGCCCAGGATCTGGTGGATAAGCTTTTTGCCATCGATCCTGCGGACCTCTCCACGGTCGACCAGGCGAAAACCGCCGTCGACGATATGGGGGTACGTCTCCAGGCCGAAGCCGCCAAGAAGAGCGCCATGCTTAAAACCCCGATCAACACCTTGGCCAAGCGTGGGGATGACGGGGGGCCGGTTGCCAAGGCCCTTGTCGAACTCAAGGTCAACATCGAGGCTCTGGACCCTGCCAAATTCAATTTCGAACCGGGCTGGTTTTCACGCACCCTGGGCTTTCTCCCCATTATTGGACAACCCGTGAAGCGCTACTTCACCAAGTACGAGAATGCCGAAACCGTTCTCGATGCCATCATGAATTCACTGAAAGATGGGCGCGAAACCCTGCGAAGGGACAATATCACCCTGAAGGACGATCAGCAGGCGATGCGCACGCTGACCTTCAAACTCGAAAAAGCCATCCAACTGGCTCAGATGATCGATCAGGGTCTGGCGGGCAAGCTCGAGGCCGAGCTGTCTTCCGACGATCCGAAATACAAGTTCATTCAGGAAGAACTTCTTTTCCCCTTGCGTCAGAGGACCCAGGATCTGCAGCAGCAACTGGTTGTCAACCAGCAGGGATTTTTGGCCATGGAAATCATCATCCGCAACAACAAGGAGCTTATCCGCGGTGTCGATCGGTGCCTGAACGTAACCATGAGCGCCCTGCAGGTTGCTGTGACCGTTGCCCTGGCTCTGGCCAACCAGAAAATTGTCCTGAGCAAAATACAGATGGTGAACGAAACCACCGACAACCTGATCAGCGGTACGGCCCAGATGCTCAAAGACCAGGGCGCCGCAATCCACAAGCAGGCCGCCGGCACCATGTTGTCCATGGAAAACCTCAAACAGGCCTTTGTCGATATCAATGCGGCCCTTGATGACATTTCCCGTTACCGTCAGGATTCGCTTCCTATGATGGCCAAGCAGATTCTTGAACTCAACGAGCTTGCCGCCAAGCAGGAGTCCTCCATCCGGCAGATGGAGCGTGGCAATGCCCAGGCGGGGCAATTCGCCATTGCCGTTGAATAGCGGGTGTTTTGAAGAAAGGAGTTTGCCATGACCGATGAGAAAAACACGCAGGAAAAACAGGGGACGGACGAAGAGTCGTCACACCTGGAGGATGCGCTTGACGGGTTTCGCAAGGGGCTTCACTCCCTGGGGCTGTTCTGTACCGAACAGGTGCTGCCCATGGCCGAGAAGGCGACCCGTGAAGGGCTCGATACCCTTCAGGACCTTTTGAAAAAGGCCAATGCCTCGATGAGCGAAGCCTTCGATAAGGCCCGCGAGGAATTCTCCGCCAAGAAGAAAGGTTCTGCTGAGGGGGGAAATCCCGATGAACAGACCTCCGACGAGAAGAAAAACGACACGCCATAGCGTTTCCCTGGTTTGACAGGGATCTTTTATAAGAAAAGGGAGGAGTCAGTCCATGAAACATCTCAAGGTGCTGTTTGGTGCAACCCTATTACTGTTTTTCTGTCTCAACACCGGGGCTTTTGCCAAGACGTACAAGCTGGCCTGGTCGCACTATACCGGGTGGGAGCCCTGGGCGTATGCCCAAAGCAGCGGCATTCTGCAAAAATGGGCCGCAAAGTACGGCATCGAGATCGAACTGTCGGCTCCGATGGATTATATCGAGTCGATCAACCTGTATACCTCCGGGGCCTATGACGGATGCGTGATGACCAACATGGACGCGTTGACGATTCCGGCCGTAGGCGGGGTCGACTCGACCGCCCTTATCGTCGGGGACTTCTCCAACGGCAATGACGGGATTGTGGCTGCCGGCATCTCGGACATCAAGGGGCTGCGTGGCCAGAACGGACTTCTCGTCGAGCTCTCCGTCTCCCATTATCTGCTCTCGCGTGCGCTGGACAAGAACGGTATGGCGGAGCGGGATCTTACCCTGGTCAATACCAGCGATGCCGATATCGCCTCGGCCTTTACCTCCAACCCCAGCGGCTTTGTCGTGACCTGGAACCCTCTGCTTATGCAGGTTCTCAATGTTCCCGGCAGCACTCTGCTGTTTGATTCCAGCCAAATCCCCGGTGAAATCATCGACCTTACCGTGGTTCGTACCGATGCCCCTGAGGCCTTCAAGAAGGCTCTGGTCGGGGCATGGTATGAAACCATGTCGGAGATGTCCGGACGTGGAGCCAAGGCCATGGAGGCCATTGGCTATATGGCTAAAACCGCCGGGGCCACGCCGGCGGAATTCAAGGCCCAGTTGAAAACCACGGCAATGTTCTACCAGCCCAAAGACGCCGTGGATTTCACCCGCAGCGCCCAGCTCAAACAGACCATGGAGCATGTTCGGAACTTCTCTTTCGACAAGGGACTTTATGCCGGTGCGTCGAACAAGGATTATGTCGGCATATCCTTTCCGGACGCCGCGGTGGTCGGCGACAAGAAAAACGTCAAGCTGCGCTTTGACGATGCCTTCATGGCCATGGCCGCCGAAGGAAAACTCTGATTCGCAGTGCAGGGGCAGGCCGAGGTATCCGGCCTGCCCGTGATCGGATAATTCGCATGGAAGGAAAACCGCGTATGGGCGACAAAATAGCCGGCCAGATAAAAATCGGTGCCGACAAGGGCAACAAGCGCTATGGGTACGATTCAGAACATGATTCGGGCGTTCCTGCCGACTACTGGTTTCAGCAGTCCCAAGAAGGGCTCATCCTGTTCGTCGTTTTCTACACCCAGGCCTGCCGGTGGAACCGCTGCCTGGGATGCAACCTTCCGTCAAAGATGTCTCTCTCCCACGTCGACTATAAGGCGATCATCGGGCAGATCGACCATCTGTTCTGCAACCCCGAAGTCGTCTCCCGCGCCGGCGAGATCCGCAAACTGATTGTGAGCAACAACGGCTCGGTTCTCGATGAGGCGACGTTTTCCTCCACCGCCCTGATGTACCTGCTGGCCAAGGTCAATCTGACTCTGCCTAATCTCGAGGTCCTGAACCTCGAGACCCGCCCGGAGTATGTCGATCTTGCCGAACTGGAATTCATTGCCAGGGCCCTGCAGGAAGGCGATACCCCGACAAAACTTGAGTTGGCCGTTGGTTTCGAGGCTTTTGATGATCGCATCCGCAACGACTATTTCCAGAAGGGCCTCGATAAGACCACCTTTGAAGCCTTTGTCTCGAAGATCGCGCC
>QKGY01000417.1 GCA_003250235.1 Desulfuromonadaceae bacterium | reverse complement strand
ATAGCCAGTCCCATGGAAAGTTCGTACGAGATCAGCTGTGCCAGGCCACGGATGGACCCGAGCAGCGCATACTTGGAGTTGGACGCCCAGCCGCCCAGTGCCACCCCGTAAACGGCCAGCGATGACAGCCCCAGGAAGTAAAGAACCCCGACGTTAAGATCGCAGACCACCATGGGGATGGTGCGTCCGAAGAGGGTGAAAGGGGGCGCAAAAGGAACGACGGCAAACGCCAGCAGCGCTGTGACCGCCGTCAACCCGGGGGCCAGTAGAAAAATCGGTTTGTCCGCGTGGGCAGGGACGAAATCTTCCTTGGTGATGAGTTTTATCACGTCGGCGAGGGGTTGCAACAATCCCATGGGCCCGACGCGGTTGGGGCCGTATCGCAGCTGCAGGCGCGCGAGGATTTTACGTTCCGCCAGAACGAGATAGGCAGCCAGGGTCAGCACCACTCCGAAGATGAGAGCGAGTTTGACGAGAATAACGGCCAGGGTCAGCAGAAGCTCCATCATGGCTTGCTCCCCCTTTCCACCAGACAGTCCTGATGACGGCCGCCGGGCACGACCAGATCCGTGCTTGTCCCCCTAAGTCGTGGCACAAGGATGATTCGTCGAGCCATGCGGTCGGACAATCTCAGCTGGAGATGCAGGTGCCCGAGCAGGGTAGTCAACCGGACGGTCGCCTCATTCTCAATCCCTAGCGCAAGTGCATCGTCCGGGTGCATCAGGGCGAAAGGTTCGGGAACGAGGGCGGACAGAGGCTTTGAGAAGCTCGAAAGAATTTCGGATCCGAACAGCGATTCGGAAGCGATCAGCGTAAAAGTGTTCTCCGGCTGACATTGGGGTAGCGGGGTCGCCAGGGGCCGCGGAGAAATCCCGACACCGTCGACACGGACCCCCTGAATATCCAAGGGACTTGCTCCGATGGGGGCAAAACGGGGATCGGTTGTGGCGATATCCTGGCGTACCGCATCGAGAGACTCTTGTCGCTTGAGGAGCGCGGACAGTATGGACCAGGAGGCTCTGGGCTGATCTCCAGGCGTGTCTTTCTGGAACGTCCTCGGCGGATGATTGCCGCCTCCCGTTTCCTGAATGGGCTGGCCGGGAGAAAAAACCGGCTCGAAGGGGAGCAGCCGCCCTTCGTTGTTGACAAATGTCCCGGCCGATTCAGCGGTTGCTGTCGTAGGGAGAAACAGATCGGCCCGTTTGACGGCCACGGTGGGAACAGAATCCATCACGGCCAGGAACTCAAGCCTTGACAGTGCGGCCCCTGTTCGAGCCGGATCGGGATGGTCGCTGAAGGGGTCCGTTTCCAGGCAGACCATCGCGCGGACATGGCCGCTGATGATGGCATCGAGGTGGACATTGAAGTCGGGCCCTTCTCCTGAGAGCAGAGCGTTCCCATAACTGTTGGGACCCGCCAGCAGTAAAAAGGCGCCACAGGGGCGATCCGGTGTGGACAGGAGCTGGACCGTCTGAAGCAGCAGCCGGGTACCCTCACCGCCGAGCAGGTCGGAACCTCCTACGAGGACCGGGTTTTTGGCCTGACGGAGCCGCGCGCCGATCCCTTCGAGAACACCGGCCTCGCGGCGGGGAAAGCGGGAAAAGTTGTTTTCCTGCAGGGCGACGAGCACTTCGCTGAGACGCTCCGGAGGGAGCGGCAAGTGGGACGTTTCGCAGCAAAGGTCGACAGGGCGAGGGTCGATGCTGACTGCGTATCCGCCCTTTCGCACGGCCTGGCGGATTGCAAGGCTCAACATGGGACCTTCGTGGACCGGATCACAGCCGATGGTCAAGACGTAGTCGCTGTGACGGATCTGTTCGAGACTTCTGGCGCTGTCTCCCAAAAGAGCGGATGTATAGCGTGCAGCCCGGTCCCTTCCGGGGTGAACCTCGTAGACGAATCGGTCGCAGCCGAGCGATGACGCCCATTGCTTGAGAAGATGGTTGGCTTCCAACGACGCTCTGTTGGACCCGAGAAAAAGGATGCTGTCGGGACCGTGAACACGGCGGATGGCGGTGAGCCGGTCCGACAGGGTGGTGAGAGCCTCCGGCCAGCCGGAGTCAACCCCAGAGACTCTCGGATTGCGAGGGCGTTCAGGATGGTTGGCATGCCCATAGCCGAAGCGACCGCGGTCGCAGAGGAAAAATCCGTTGGTCTGCGGGTTGACACCGGCCCTTACGCGCTGCAGCTCGCGAAAATGCGCTCCGGGGATGGTTGCGCAGCCGAGCGAACAATGCGGACAGACGGAAGGGGCTTCCTGCAGGTCCCAGTACCGGGTGCGAAAACGGAAGGTCTTGTCGGTAAAAACCCCTGTCGGACAGACATCGGCGAGGTTGCCGGAGAAGGGGCTCTGCAGGACACCATCCTGGAACCTGCCGAAAAACAACCTTTGCCGGCTGCCGAGAACGCCGAAATCGGTCCCGCCGCAATAGTCCTGATAGGTACGCACACAGCGGTAGCACTGAATGCACCGGTTCATTTCCTGTTCGATGAGGGGGCCGAGGTATTGGTTCCTGTAGGTGCGTTTCTTGCCGCGATAGCGTCGGATGCTGTGTCCTCCGGCCACGGTCATGTCCTGGAGCTGGCACTCCCCTCCCTCGTCACAGACGGGGCAGTCGTGGGGATGGTTCATCATGAGCCATTCGATGACATGAGCCCTCTGTTCCTGGGCTTCGGAGTCAAGTGTCGAGACGACCATGCCGTCTTTGGCCTCCACCATGCACGCCATCTGGATTCCCTTGACCGGCCCGTCGAGAAATTTCATGGCGCAAAGCCGACATGCCCCGACAGACCCCAGAGCTTCGTGGTAACAGAAGTGGGGGATAACGATGCCAAGGCGTTCTGCGGCCTGCAAAACGTTGGTCCCCTCCGGAACGGTAATGCTCAGGTTGTCGATGGTCAGCGTCGGCATGCTCTGTTCCACGATGATTTTGGGAGTACTCTCTGATCCGATGAAATTAAGATTTCAAAGGGCATCTGCCCTTGCGAATATGGTCGACAATCTCCTCTTCAAAAAGGCGCAGGAGGCTCTCAACCGGGCCCATGGCTCCCATGGCCAGGGCACAGAAAGAACGGCCGTCGATGTTATGAACCTGGTGGCGAAGATTGTCGATGTCCTCCATGGTTCCCTGCCCTTTTTCGATTTTTTCCAGCAGCCAGGAGACGTACGGCAGTCCGTCCCGACAGGGGGTGCACCAGCCGCAGCTTTCCCTGGCAAAGAAACGATTGAGATTCAAGGTGGCTTCGACCATGCAGGTGTGGTCGTCAAAAACCGTTACCCCCCCTGTGCCCAACCGGCTTCCGACCTGTTCTAGGGGAGCGAAGTCAAGGGGAACCGTCATGTGCTCGGCGGTGAGATAGGGAGTGGAGGCCCCACCCGGCAGGCAGGCTTTGAACTTGCGCCCTTTCCAGACCCCTTTGCCATACTCCCGGACCACGTCTCCGAGAGTGATACCAATCGGCAGCTCATGGCATTCGGTGCTTTCGAGATGGCCCGAAAGACCGAACAGCTTGGTTCCCGCGCCCCCTTCGGTATAGGCCAGGCTGGCGAACCAGTCAGCGCCGCCGTTGATGATGTGGGGGACATTGGCGAGCGTCTCCACATTGTTGACCGTGGTTGGTTTGTCGAAAAG
>QKGY01000409.1 GCA_003250235.1 Desulfuromonadaceae bacterium | reverse complement strand
TCGGCCTGAATGCCGAGACCGGCGAGGGTCTTTTGATGGCGAACGGCGGTTACTCCGTTGCCGGTTTCCAACGGTTGGCGGGGGATGAGAATCAGGATGCGCATGTCAGGTCTCTAAAGGTTGTTTTCTGGATATTCCGGGTCTTCAGGAGCTTGCGGATTCTGGGAGAGGCCAGGGCTTTGAGCTCTTTCAAACGCTCCGGTCCGGAGAAGGGAGAGTCGAGATCCGGATATCCCGGATGAACCATGAGTTCCCATGTGCCTTCCGGAATCTCCTCAATCAGATGAATGAGGGAGGTTTCGGAAAGATTGTTTAGCAGGCTCATTCCCCAAAGACCCGACGGGTAAATTACCCCGTGTCGCTCCATCTGCTTGCGGACCCCGGGGATCAACCGCTGGTACAGTGCAAGCTCGTGTCCCAACAAAGAAGAGGGGATGTTTTCCAGCGTTTCCGAAGGGATCGGCAGACGTACGGCTTTGATGGCAAACTGCTCGGCGAGGTCAAGAACCATTTCCGTCAGTTGGGGAAATAGAAAAAAATGCTGATGGGTATCGAGATGATCCGGAGTTAGACCGGCCTCGATAACCCGGGTAACCTGGGCGCACAATTCCTTGTAAACCATGTCCGGAGCGGCCAGGGGGCGGTCGAGAAGGGCTCTGAGGCGGTACTTCCCGGGGAATTGTCCGAGGTTGTTTGTCAATCCCTGGATCGGGCCGGTAAGCGGACAGCCTTCGGACAGGTTCAGGTGCACTCCCACAGGGATGGCATAAATGAGCGCCTGCCGGGCCGCCTTGTGAAACGTGGGGCCGTTGGCGAGCAGAGAGGCGCTTGAGATCAGTCCGGTACGAAATGCCCAGACGATCCCTTTGTCACGTCCCGGCCCGCTGCCCAGATCGTCTGCATTGATGATCAGTCGAATCATGGCGGCATCATAGCACAGAGACAGCGGAACGTTGAACCGGGAAAGAGACAAAAAAAGCCCCTCCGGAAACCGGAGGGGCGCCTGCATTGCAGTAAAAAGAACGGATCTATTCGCAAAGATCGACTTTGATGTCCCAGTTCTTGATCTTCATGGTGCCGTTGGTGGCCAGATTCAGCTGCATCTTGAAAGCGCGGTCGAAGAGCTGAGGCTCATGGCCGATTCCCTTCGCGAGGGTTTCCTTCTTGGCCATCTCGAAGTAGTCGGTGAGGATCGGCTGATAGTCCGGATGGGCGCAGTTGTCGATGATCAGCTTGGCGCGATCCTTCGGTGCCATGCCGCGCATGTCGGCCAGACCACGCTCGGTGACCAGGACGTCGAGGTCGTGCTCGGTGTGGTCGATGTGCGGAGCCTTCGGAACCACGCAGGTGATCCCCATCGGATCGGTCTTGCTCGGACGGGTCGAGGGGGTGTGCATGATCTTGAGGTAACCGTTGCGCAGGAAGTCGCCCGAGCCGCCGAGACCGTTGATCATGCGGGTGCCGCCGACCAGGGTCGAGTTGGCGTGGCCGTAGATGTCGAACTCGACCGGAGTGTTCATGGCGATACAGCCGAGACGGCGGATCGGCTCCGGGTGGTTCGAGATCGACAGAGGACGCAACGTGATCTTGCTAAAGTACTTCTCCCAGTTGTCGAAGAAACGCGGGAAACCCGGAGTCTCGGAGAGGGAGAGGGAGCAGGACGAGGCGCACAGCAGGTTGCCGCCGTCGAAGAAGTCGAGCATGGTGTCCTGGAGCACCTCGGTGTAAACCGACAGGTTCTTGAAAGGACCCTTGGCCAGTCCGCCGATGACGGCATTGGCGATGGAGCCGACGCCCGACTGGATCGGGAGCAGGTTCTCGGGGAGGCGGCCCTTCTTGATCTCGTGCTTGAAGAACTCCATGATGTGGTTGGCGATCGCCTCGGAGGTGTCATCCTGCTCGGCAAAAGCACGACCCTTGTCGCGACGCTTCGACTCGACGATGGCGATGATCTTGTCCGGGTCGCATTGTACGTAAGGGGTGCCGATGCGGCTGTCGGCCTTGGTGATCAGCAGCGGAGCACGATGAGGCGGCTTCTGCTGGAAGTGGATGTCGTGCATCCCCTCGAAAGAGGGCTGTCCGGTGTTCACCTCGATGATGATCTTGTCGCAGAGGTGCAGGGCCTCGGACATGATGCCGCAGGAGGTGGTCAGGGCCAGACCGCAGTCCTCGGTGATGGCGGAGACTTCGACAATACCGATGTCATAGCGGCCGTTTTCGGTGTAGAAACCATAGCCGGCATCCTGGGCGAAAACGCCGAGATGCTTGTCACCCATGCGGATGCGACCGGCGTTGATCCCCGCGGCGATGTTTTTGCCGGTCTGATAAGGCCAGCGGCGGTCGATCATGTCAAGGGTTGCCCAACGGTCTTCGGTCTCCGCGCCGACGGAGGCACCGATGAAGAGGTTGAACTTCATCTTGCCCTGCAGGTTGTTGGCCTCGACATAGTCAGCCAGGGCAATGGGGACCGCTTTCGGGTAGCCGGCCGGGGTAAAGCCGGACCACAGCAGGTTCTGGCCAGCTTTGAAGTGCTGAATGGTATCTTCAGCCTTGCAGACTTTGCTCAACAGCGATTTGCGTCGAACACGACTTTCCAGTGTACCAAACTCGGACATTCTCTCTCCTCCTCTGTGGTTTTCGGTAACGCCCGGAAGGGTGCGTTCCGAAGGGTGCTATGGAACCTTAAATTAAAACAACGTGAATCAGAGCCGTGAAGCTCCTGTTAACGCAAAAAGAATCCGTAAATCAGTTATTTGAGGATTAAGACACGTAGAATCAGAGTGGGACGGTTTACATTCGGGTGATACCAGTAAAATTATGTTATACCAACGGTGATTTTTATAATATGCCGTAAACATCAAGTCAAGGAAAATGTATCTTTCCCATTTCTGGTACAGGCCGATGTGAGGTTCTCTGGGCTGGCGTTAGGGATGTCTTTTGGATGGAGAGCGGGCACAAAAAAAAGCCCCGTCCTGTTGGACGGGGCTTTTTTTTGTGCGTTTCGTTTCGGATCAGTCCCAGCTGTCAATCTTCATGGTGCCTTTTTCAGCCAGGTTTTGCTGCATTTTGAAGACCTTGCTCAGAATCTGCGGCTCGTGGCCGGCGCCTCGCTCCAGGCACTCTTTTTTCGCCCGGTCGAAGTAGTCCTGCAGCAGGGGTTTGTAATCAGGGTGGGCGCATTTATTGATGATGAGCTGTGCCCTATCTCTGGGGCAAAGTCCGCGCAAGTCGGCCAGTCCCTGCTCGGTAACGAGGACGTCAAGGTCGTGTTCCGTATGGTCAACGTGTGAAGCCATGGGGACGACGCAGGTAATCCCTGTCGGATCAGTTTTGCTGGGACGTGCCGAAGGCGTATGCATGATGGAGAGGAAAGCGTTTCTCAGGAAGTCTCCCGAGCCGCCGATGCCGTTGATCATTCGGGTGCCGCCGACCAGCGTCGAGTTGGCATGGGCATAGATGTCGAATTCGACCGGGGTGTTCATGGCGATGCACCCGAGGCGACGGATCGGCTCAGGGGCGTTGGCAATGGACAGCGGCCGCATTATGACCTTGCTGGTGTATTTCTCCCAGTTGGCGTAAAGCCGCTCGAATCCTTTGTTGGACAGCGACATGGATACGGTGGAGGCAAAGTCGAGCTTGCCGGAGTCGAACAGGTCCAGCATG
>QKGY01000456.1 GCA_003250235.1 Desulfuromonadaceae bacterium | reverse complement strand
TAGGCAGGAGTTGTAAGTAGTAGGAAACAGTCGGGGGAACCAGCAGATCGGTCCCCCCCTTTTTGTATCTATTCGTAAATGGTAGGCAGGGTCTACTGCACATTTTACTGCACAGTCGGCAGGGGGGTAGAGCCCCCCGGGGGGGAGTCAACCCGGAATCGGGTACGGATCCCCCGGGGGAGAGATCCAGGGGTGGTCGTGGGAAGGGGCTTCCGGCGGCAACCGCCTATCGGAAGAGTCCCATTTTCACCCTGTAAATGGGCCTCGATTGCACGGGGTTTGCGGTCCACAGCTTCCAGGTTCCATGAAAATCCTCTCATCCAGTCGGCCTAAAGCCGGGGGGCAGATGATACGTGCTCACCCCGAGGCGTCGCGAAGCTTCCCGGACCGTGTGCTCCCGTTCTGTCACCTGCCGGATCGCCTCCGCGCGGACAACGACGTATACTGCTTGCTCGACATGGACAACACCTCGGGAGGAGAAGGTAACCCGCTCCGGTAGGAACAAGACTTGCGAGGGTGCAAAGCATGCAAGGACAAATACCGATAGAAGGTATTGTATGTCGCAGGGGAACGCGGAAGAACGCCCTGCGAATCAATGCGCTCGGAATTGGTTATTTTTATTGTTGAGAAAGGTGCCTGCCTGACCCATGTGCCGAATCATTGCTCTATCCCCCTCTCGTCACTTTCTTCGTTTGACGGCTCTCTGTATGGTCATCTTCTCTCTCTCCGGTTGTGCTTCAATGAAAAGCGTTCTGACGGCATTGCCTTTTCCAGGCTACCGCGTAAAGGAGATCGAGCGAAACAGGTTCCCGGTTGCGCGAGGAGAAGACGTCATTGGCCGGCTGGCGATCGTCCGGCTCGAAAAGGGGGATACGCTCCCGGATATTGCCCGGCACTTCAGTCTGGGGATCAATGCAATCAGTGCGGCGAATCCGGGGGTGGATGTATGGGTACCCGAGGCCGGAGAGCGTGTCACATTACCTCTCAGTTTCATCCTGCCGGACACTCCCAGAAAAGGGATTGTGGTCAACCTGCCCGCCATGAGGGTTTTTCAGTACAAAGAGGTTGGGACGTCTCTGCTGGTATCGACTTACCCGATCGGTATCGGCACCAGCGAACGGCCTACCCCCACGGGCTCGATGCATGTGGCGCGCAAGGCAGTCCGGCCGACCTGGTATGTTCCCGCTTCGATTGCCGAGGAGCATCGCAAGAAAGGGGATATTCTCCCCGCAGCCGTCCCGCCGGGGCCTGAAAATCCCTTGGGAGAATACGCGCTCTATTTGAGCAAATCGGGTTATTTGATCCATGGCACCAATAAACCGGCCAGCATCGGCCTTACAGCGACCAATGGGTGCATGAGGCTCTATCCGGAAAACGTGAAGATGCTCTTCGACGACACTCCGGTCAAAACACCTGTACTCATCGTTGACCGGCCGTATCTCGCCGGGCAACGCAACGGCGTACTGTACCTGGAAGCTCATTCGCCACTGGAAGAGTCGGGTGCTCTCGAGATGAAGAAACTATATGCAAAATTGAGAGCTTTTGAAAAGAACGCCGGGCGCAGGATTGACTGGAAAAAGGTCAAGGAAGTACTGGCCGCGGCCCGGGGCGTTCCTGTCCCCATCTTCGAACTGCGTCAGGGAAGTGAAAGAGAGGCCGCGAAACCTGTCGAAGTCGAGCACCCGGAGAGACTGTACGGCAAACCGGAAGTGCCGGCGCTGAAATTGCATGCATGGTATATCTTGACTGCCGATGTGCCTGACAGGATCGAAGCTCAGAGGATTGCCGCCATCATGAATCACCAGGGGCCTCAAATCCCGGCACGGGTGTTCGAAAAGAGCGACATCTACCGTGTTATCGCCGGCCCGTTCAACCATGGCAGCGAAGCCAGAGAGGCAGCGAAACGCCTGAAAATTGATCTGGAAATAGACGGTATCGTAATCGAACCTATCAAAAATGAATAACCGCCCTGACTTTTTTTTTGTCCGGGGGTATATTGTGAACAGATGTGATCCATCTTTCCGACGAGGAAAACGGAACAGAAAGGAGGTGAAGAGAATTGAAGAAAGGTCTGTTCCTGATCACGATGATCCTTGTTCTTCCGGCTCTGATGGTCGGGTGCGCAACTACCGGTGATCTCCAGAAAGTGCAGGCGGAGCAGAAAATGATCGATGCGAAAGCGGACCAGGCGTTGAAGGATGCGCAAGCCGCCAAGGCGGCAGCTGATGCGGCCAGGGTAAAGGCGGATGAAACATCGGCCCGCGCCGAAATGGCGATAAAGGCGGCAGAGGAAAGGGAAAAGGCGGCAGAGGAAAGGGCTAAGGCGGCGGAGGAGAAGGAAAGGATGGCCGAAGAAAAAGCGAAAAAGGCCGAAGCCGCGTTCGAGAAGTCGATGAAGAAGTAAGTCATTTGTATGGGATTGGCGACGTTCCTTTCGATGCTCCGGACAAAGATGTGGCAGGGGATGACACCCCTGCCATTTCCTTATTTGTCATGTGCGACTGTCCCGATCATTCTGCCGATGGGTTAGGAAAATGAGGAAGTCGGGAATCATCCACATCGGACCATTCAAGTTCTGTGTTTTCCTCATGTTGACACTGATTCTCCTGTCCCGATGCAGTCACTTCAACGACGCGCGGTGGTCCAATACGACCTTCGCAGAAGCAAATGATCTGTTTCATCAAGGACGCTACGTGGCCTCTCTGGACAAGTATTCGGAAATTACCGAAAAATATCCCGCGAAGGCAGACAGGGCTCTGTTCGAGATGGGTATTGTTTACGCCCATCCGAGGAATGGGCAGAAAGATTACCAGAAATCCCTGGAATGTTTTCAAAAACTCATCGAGGAATACCCCGGGAGCGAGTACCGGCAGAACAGCGAGATGATGATATTCAATATCCGGAATGTCGTTCTCAAGGATCAGACGATCACTGCGCAGCAGATGCAGATCGAAATGCTCCGACACGATGTCCAGGGCAAGGAGAATGAGATCGTCACGCTGAAAAAGAATATGGAAGCATCCGAAAAAAGTATGGAAGCATTCGAAAAAAGCATGGAAGCACTCGATCAAAAGATTTTTGACTATGCGACACAGAAGAGATCGGTAGACACGATACTGATCGAAAAAAGTGCACGCCGATTGATGGTGATCTCACAGGGGGAAGTGCTCAAAACCTACAAAATTGCCTTGGGGGGAAATCCAATCGGGCCGAAGGAACGGCAAGGTGACAACAAGACCCCTGAGGGGACCTATGTCATCGATGCAAGAAACAGGGACAGCCAGTATCACCTCTCTCTGCATATTTCCTATCCGAACGAGAGAGACAAAAATCGCGCAAAAGAACTCGGTGTTTCTCCGGGCGGAGACATCATGATCCACGGCATAAAGAATGGTTCCTCGTGGGTAGGCGATGCTCATGCAGAGGTCGACTGGACGAAAGGGTGTATTGCCGTAACGAACGAAGAAATAGAGGAAATTGCCAAGCTGGCGCCAAATGGGACGATTGTTGAGATACGGCCGTAGAAGACCGTGTAACCCTGGGGTGGGGGGTAGCGAATTTATTCAGGGGGGGGCCAACCTCCGCCGCGGGGCTCGGGGCTTTGGCGCTCCCGCGAAGCCTTGACTACGCGATAATAAATGGTGCCGGAGGAGGGGGTCGAACCCTCACGGCCTTGCGGCCACGGGATTTTGAGTC
>QKGY01000153.1 GCA_003250235.1 Desulfuromonadaceae bacterium | reverse complement strand
TCAAAAAACCGACACGGCGGGGGGAGGCGGGTTTCACCCTGCTCGAACTTATCGTGGTGGTGGGGCTGGTCGCCATCCTTTTTACCGTCGGTCTGAACAAATATTTTGATCTGCTGGTTGACGTCGAACGCGCCACCATGGAACAGGCCGTCGGCTCCATGCGCAGCGCGGTGGCCATGCAGGTGGCGAACCGGATTGTTCACGGGGATGCCGGTGATATCGGGGCTCTGGCCGAAACCAATCCCATGAATTACCTTACGGAACGGCCGAAGAACTATCTCGGCGAACTACAGAACGCTGATCCTTCCGCCGTCGAAGGGGGGGAGTGGTACTTTGAAAAATCAGGGGGTTATCTGGTTTACCGGGTGAAAAACAGCCGGTATTTTCAGACCCTTCTGAACGGTCCGGCACGGGTGAGGTTCCGGATTGACCTGGTCTATGCCGACAACAACGGCTCCGGCCGCTATGAGCCGAAAACCGATGTCTTAGAGGGGTTGCGCATCGCCGAGTTGGAGCCCTATCGCTGGCTGAAAAAGCCCAAAGGAAAGGAGCAACTGTAAATATAACAATCTAAAAATTCATATTTTACTATTTTTGAAAAAATGGTATTGAAGTTGCAAATTTATCGACCGTGCGTCATCAACGGGTCCGAAGAACCCTTAACCAAGTCAATGAGGAGGATGAGGTTTCACGCTGATCGAACTGGTGGTGGTTATCGTTATCCTGGGCATTCTGGCCGCAGTCGCCGTGCCCAAGTTTGTGGATCTGAAATCCAACGCAAATGCTGCCGCTCTGGATGGCATTGTCGGCAATATTGCTTCTGCCAGCGCCATCAACTATGCGGCACGCTCTGCAGATGCTACTAAGGGGATCAAGACGGTTGATTTGACCTGCCAGGGCGCTGTTGCCGCTCTGCTTGAGGATGGACTCCCTGCCGGGTATACCTTTGACAATACAACCGCTCTGGTAGCGGGTGCCAACACGTGTGTTACCACCCAGACCTCTAGCACAAATACCAAAAACGTATCGATTCTCGGTGTGAATTAACGGAACCCTTGCGTTTCGGTTGGATTTCATGGGCGAGCCCATAAAATGAGAAGCGGAGTCGGGCACGGCTCCGCTTCTTTGTTTTCAGACGACACCCGGATACTATGTGCATTAATGTGTCAATCAATAGTGTGTCATGGCGCACCTGCAAGGGATTTACTCTCATCGAGTTGGTTGTTACCATCGTGATCCTGGGTACCCTTGCGGTTGTGGCGACCGCGCTTCTTTGATCTGAAAATTTTTCAGCAGCGGGGGTTTTTCGACGAGACCGTCTCGGCGGTGCGCTATGCTCAGAAACTGGCGGTGGGAAGCGGTTGCGACGTGCAGGTGAGTCTTGGGGCCGGGGGATACAGCCTCATGCAGCGCACCAGCTGCGACACAACGAGCGCTTTCACCCGGGCCGTGCCTCATCCGAGCCAGGCCGGTGCTTTTGCCGACGCGCCCCCTTCCGGGGTGAGCGTCTCGGCGGCGACCATCGTCTTCACCCCCCTGGGGCAGGCCGCCAATGCGGCTCGAACCCCTACCGATTTCAACGGCCTGACCGTCGGCGACAGAACCTTCCGCGTCGTCGGTGAGACCGGATACGTGGACGTGCCATGAGGCGCTTTACTCCTTCATACGGCTGCCGCCGCGGTTTCACCCTGGTCGAGCTGGTGATCGCCATGGTGGTGATCTCCATCGCCCTGTCGGGGGTGCTGATGGTGATGAACTACACGACGGCCCACAGCGCCGACCCGATGATTCAGCACCAGGCGGTGGCTATTGCCGAGGCGTACCTGGAAGAGATTCTGCTCAAGCCCTATGCCGACCCCGACGGTGTCGACGGCGAAGGCAGTCGCACCTTCTTCGACGATGTCGACGATTACGACGGACTCTCCGATGCGGGCGCCCGCGACCAGAGCGGCACTGCCATAGCCGGACTGGGGAACTATACCGTCAACGTCAGCGTGCAGCCGGCCACGGTGAACGGCGTGGCGATGCTCAGGGCCCAGGTGTCCGTCGGTATGCCCGACGGCGGGACGATGGTCCTGTCCGGGTACCGGGCCAATTACTGATGAGGCGTTGCGAGAGGCGATCCGCGATGATGCACGCGAACAAAAAAGCCGGGTGGTGCGACGAGCGGGGCTTCACTCTGGTGGAGTTGATCACCGTGATCGTGCTTGTCGGCATCCTCAGCGCCATGAGCGTCGCCTTCATCACCAAGCCGATCGAGGGGTACGTGGCCCTGTCGCGGCGGGCGGAGCTGGTCGATGCCGCCGAGAATTCCCTGCGCCGCATGCAGCGCGACATCCGCCAGGCGCTGCCCAACAGCGTGCGCATCGGGGCGGGAGGACTGTCCCTGGAGATTCTTCACACCTCCGACGGCGGCCGGTACCGGGCCCAGGGGCCCGGGGATATCCTCGATTTTACTAATCCCGCCGATGTATCCTTCGACGTGCTGGGCGATCTGAATGGCGCACCTGCCGCCGGAACCGAGCTGGTTATCTACAATCTCTCGGCGACCGCCGGCAGCGGCAACGCCTATCAGGCTCCCGCCGACAACCGCTTCAGTATTGACAGCGGCGCCAGCAGCGTCGGCCATATCCAGTTTGTTCCCAAGGTGCCGGCGGCGTCTTTCCCCCGGACCTCTCCGTATCAGCGTTTTTTTGTGGTCGACGGGCCGGTGAGTTACGTCTGCGACCCGGTGGCCCATACCCTGACCCGATACGACGGCTACGCCATCGCCTCCAGCCCCACTCTGGGCTCGGGTGATCTGGTGACCCGTCATGTTCAGAGCTGCAATTTCACCTATCAGCCCGGCACCAGTCAACGGGCCGGATTGGCCACCCTGACCCTGACCCTGGAGGATGTGCCCTCGGCCGAGCGGATCACGCTGCTCGAGCAGGTGCATGTCGTGAATTCGCCATGAGATGTTTTGTGTCCCTTCGAAATTCACGGGGCTTCACCCTGGTCAACGCCATCTTCATCCTGGTGGTGCTGGCGGCGCTGGGGGCTTTCATGGTGACCATGAGCGGCGTTCAGTCGCGCACGCCGGTGCTGGCGTTGCAGGGAGCCCGTGCCTACCAGGCGGCCCAGACCGGCATCGAGTGGGGCATCGCCCGGGCCGTAGCCGGAAGCTGTTCCGCAAGCACCTCCTTTGCGGTGGAGGGGTTCGCCGTGACGGTAAGCTGCTCCACGGCCGCCGCGCCGATCGTGGAAGGAGCCTCGACCTACAACGTCTATGAACTCGACGCCTTGGCTTCTTCGGGGACCTACGGCGCGGGCGATTATGTGTCGCGTCGGATGACGGCAAGGGTGACGGGGCCATGACGACCAGGAGCGCTTTCATGGGAACTGGCATCGGGTTGCGAAGGATGGCGTTTCTGCTGACCATCCTGCTGGCTTTTGCCGGCGGCAAGGCGTTTGCCGCCGTGACGGTCATGGCGGATGGCGCGACATCCAACCCTCCGGTCAACATCACGGTGGGGGTTCCGGTTCTTTTCGAGGCGACGGCTACGGGGTGCAATGCCGCGGATACCTGGTTTCTGCATGTCTGGGATTTCGGGGATGGATCGACCCAACAGAGTCTCGATTCCCATTCTCCCTGTACGGCGCCGCCGGTCTCCGCCACCTATACCTACCCGGTCATGCCCGCCGGCAGCCCGAATCTGGATGCCACCTATTCCTTTGCCGGGATGAGCAGCGTCGAGGCTCTGCTGTGCAGTGTGTGGTCGGGGTGGTGCCCGGCGACCGAACAGAGCGGCCTTGTCCGGGTGCGGTTGAAGCCCGGAACGACCACCTCCCTCGATCATTTCCGCATCGATCATCCCGGCAGCGCCCTGACCTGCCAGCGGGCCGATGTGACGGTTCGGGCCTGCCAGAGCGCCGACTGCACGACCCTCTACCCCGATCCGGTCAGCGTCACCCTTGCTCCGACCGGATGGGTCGGCGGCGACACCCAGACCATTCCGGGAGGAACGGCGGCCACGTTTGCGCTGCGCCACAACACGGCGGGGACGGTGACCCTGGGGATTGCCTCTTCGGACGTGTCGGCCCTCAATCCCGTCGAATGTTTCGTCAACGGCGTTTCGACCAACTGTGCTCTGGATTTTGCCGAGTCCGGGTTTGTTTTCGATGTCCCCGACCAGACCTCCTGTCAGACCTCAGCGGCGGTGACCCTCTCGGCGGTCAAGGCCGACCCTCTGGACCCGCAGGCCTGCACGGCGGATGGCGGGTTTGCCGGCCAATCCAAGGCCATCTCTTTCTGGTCGGGGCACGTGATGCCGGTGACCGGAACGCAATCCCTTCGGGTCAACGGCACACCGGTTGCCACGGCCTCGCCGGGCACTCCGGTGCTCCTGGCTTTCGATGCCAACGCCCAGAGCCCCTTAACGGTCGCCTATGACGACGCCGGGCAGCTCCAGCTCAATGCGCTCTATACGGGTTCCGGCGAAGAGGCGGGACTGGTGATGACCGGAAGCGACCTGTTTGTCGTCAAGCCCTATCGTCTCGATGTTACCGCCACGACGGACGGGACCACGCCGCTGGACAACAGTGGGTCGACGGGAGACCCCAGGTGGCCGGCCGGCAGCGACTTTTTCGCCCACGTCCGGGGCGTCTGCCAGGACGGCCGTCTGACACCCAACTTCGCCGCCGACACGACCCTGTCGGCGGTGGCGCCCTTTGCGCCCGGCCCGGGGGCTTTGAGCGGAGGAACGCTGAGTGCCGCCGATTACAGCGGCGGCGCGGCGACGGCGACGGTCCAGTACGGCGAAGTGGGCACGCAGGCTGTGGTGGCCGATTACCTGGGGGCGGGGGGGCTCAGCGGCACCAGCGCCACGGTGGGACGCTTCACACCCCACCATTTCGACGTGGTCGCCAATACGCCCGAGTTCGCTCCAGCCTGCGGCAGCTTCAGCTATCTGGGTCAGCCCTTCGACTATGCCACCGCGCCGGTGCTGACCGTCACCGCGCGAAATGCCGCGGGAAATACCACCCAAAACTATACGGGCGTCTGGTGGAAGCTGACCAGCGCCAGCCTTACCGGCAAGAGTTACCAGGCGGAAACCGGAACCCTGGATACGTCCCTGCTGCCGGCCACCGATCCGGTCATCGTCGATGGCGGCAACGGCATAGGAACGCTCACTTTCGGTTCCGGGGGCGGGCTGGGATTTACCCGGAGCGCTCCGACAGCCCCCTTCGATGCCGAGATCCGCCTGCAGATCAACGTCCTGGATGAGGATGGTATCGCCTACGCCGGCAATCCGGCAGCGTTCGGGGATGCCAGCGCAGGGAACGGCATCGCCTTCAGCGGCGGAAGCAAGTCGATGCGCTTCGGACGCCTGGTTCTGCAGAACGCCTACGGTTCGGAACTGATCCCGCTGAATATCCCCATCCGCGCCGAGTATTATGACGGTACGGGGTTTGTGACCAATACCGATGACAGTTGTACCGCCTACGATGGGACTCTGGCGGTACTGTCCAACTACCTCCCCAATCTGCAGGCCGGAGAAACGACGGCAAGCGGGACGGGCACTCTGATCGCCGGTGCCGACGATCCTGCCAATCCCTTACAGCTCAGTGCCCCGGGAGCGGGCAACGACGGCAGCGTCGAAGTGAGCCTGCCTGCCGACTTCTGGCTTGATTTCGATTGGGATGGCGATGGGATTTATGATAACGACCCGTCGGCCCGGGTGAGTTTCGGTATCTACAAGGGGAATTCGCGGATGATCTATCAGATGGAAAGGGTGCGGTAACGGGTTTTCGTTTGCCTTGCCAATGGCCTTAAAGCCGGCGGGGTGTGTCAGGGGCTGCGACCCTGGACACTTTTGTTCCCTATGTCCCTGATCTGTTCACTTGGTAAAGATCAAAACCGGCGGTTGCGCCCGCCAGACGCCCTACTTTTTCTTCAAGCCAAGAAAAAGTAGGCAAAAAGTGGCTTTTTTTATTTCTGTCGCCAGATTTCCCTGACTTCTCTGTTTTTTCTCAGGTCAAGACGCTCTCCGCTTCGAGCCGCCGAAAAGCAACGGCCCCGGCTCACTTCGTTCACACGGGTTAAATTGTTCCCTCGCTGCATCGATTGCTCTGGCTTGCCGCACACGTCCGGTCTAAAATCAGTGCCTTGATTGCCGGTCTGCTTCCCTCCCGTCTGACGAAGCCGGAGCGGAGTAGACATTTTGGGAATAGACGGGCAAATGTCCGAAGCGAAGCAAGTTTTTGCCCGTCCCCAAAATGGCTGCGTAGCGCAGGGTACCCGAAGGGCGAGGAAGCCGGGCGGCCTTCTCTTGCTTACTTCTCTTGGCCGTCAAGAGAAGTAAGGCGTTCGGCGGGGCGCAACCCGCCAGTTGTGACTTTCCTATAAAGAAATCACTCCCGTCACCCGACACGTCCACCTTATGAGCGCAAAAAAGGGGCGCCCTTGAGGACGCCCCTTCCGCTTCGAATTTATCTTTCAGAACGAAATCTTAAAATTTCCCCCTACTTCTCGTAATAGGTATACCCCGCCAGGCTGGCGCTGAACTCCTCCAGCAGCCTCTGCCGCTCCGGCACCGTCAACCTCCCCTGGCGCACGGCGGCTTCCGCCGTGGAGCGCAACTGCTCGAACAGGGTCTGGGGATTGTACTCCACATAGCTGAGTACATCGCCGATGCTGTCTCCCGAGATCTCCTTCATGACATCGAAGCTACCGTCCTGGTTGATGCGAACGCTGACCACATGGGTGTCGCCGAAGAGGTTGTGCAGGTCGCCGAGGGTCTCCTGATAGGCGCCCATGAGAAAGACGCCCAGGTAGTATTCTTCCTCTTGTTTGAGCGGATGCACCGGCAGGATGCGGCTCTCGCCTCCGGCGACGATGAAGGCGTCGAGCTTGCCGTCGCAGTCGCAGGTCAGGTCGGAGAGGATCGCTTCACGGCAAGGGGCTTCCAGGTGCCGGTGCAGAGGGATGACCGGGAAAAGCTGGCCGATGGCCCAGGTGTCGGGCAGCGACTGAAAGACGCTGAAGTTGCCGTAGTAGATGTCGGCGAGGCTGTCGCGCAGCCCTTCGAGACCGAGTGGCGTCTTTCCCGCCTGCACGATCCGCTCGACGATCCCCTGGGCGATGGCGAGAAAGATGTTCTCCCCCAGCGACCGCTCGCGCAGGCCGATCTGGCCGTCCTTGTACAGTTCGCGGATCCGGTCGCGCAGGGTCATCGCTTCGTTGTAGTGCGCGGTGAGATCGGCGGTGTCGAGACCGTCGCGCAGCGCGAACAGTTCCCGCAGCAGCGGATGGGATCCGGAAGCGAGGGTGTCGGGCAGGGCGACCGCCTCGAAGTGCATGACGTCGAGGATGTTGAAGAGCAGCATCGACGAATAAGCCACGGTGGCCCGCCCCGATTCGGTGACGATATGCGGATGGGCGATGCCCTGGGCGCTGAGGGTCTCGCCGATGGTGCCAACCAGGGTGTTGCAGTAGTCGTCGAGGGCGTAGTCGCGCGAGTGGACGTGGCCGGAGCGCACGCCGCTGTAATCGACCGCCAGGCCGCCGCCGAGGTCGAGGTAGCCCATGGTGGCTCCTTCGCGGACAAGGTCGCTGTAGTAGCGGCAGGCTTCCAGCACGCCGGCGCGGATGTCGGCGATGTGGGGGATCTGCGAGCCGAGGTGGCAGTGCAGCAGCTTGAGGCAGTCGAGCATCCCCTCGGCTTTGAGGGTATCGACCACGGAGATCAGCTGGGCGGTGCTCAGCCCGAAGCTGCTGCGGTCGCCGCTGGTCTCCGTCCACAGTCCGCCGACCTTGGCCGATACCTTGACCCGGGCGCCGACCGTCGGGCGGATGCCGAGGGCCTTGCTGCGCTCAATTATCAGCGGGAGCTCGGAGGGGGATTCGATGACGAACACGCAGCGGTAGCCCAGCTTGTCGGCCCACAACCCCAGGTCGATGAATTCACGGTCCTTGTAGCCGTTGAGAACCAGCAACCCCCCTTCGCGCAGCGAGGCCAGGGCGAGGACCAGCTCCGCCTTGCTGCCGGCTTCGAGGCCGTGGCCGTAGGGGGCGCCGAAGCGCACGATCTCCTCGATCACCTGGCATTGCTGGTTGACCTTGACGGGGAAGACCCCCCGGTATTCCCCCTGATAGCCGGTGCGGGCGATGGCGGCGCGGAACGACTCGTTGAGCAGGGCGATGCGGGCGTCGAGGAGGTTCTCGATGCGCAGCAGCACCGGCATGGCGTGGCCGCGCTGCTCGATGCCGGAGACGATGTCCATCAGGGGGACAGCGACCTTGTCGCCGTTGAAACGCGCCTGAACGACGACATTGCCCTGGCCGTCGAGATCGAAATGCCCCGCCCCCCAGTCGCGGATGCCGTACAGGGAGGCGGAGGCCTCCAGGGTCCAGTTCTGCGCAAGCTTCCTGTTCATCGCACCCATCTTTCTTCAAACAATAAAGGCCCCGCAATCACAGTGCGAGGCCGGAAATTCGCACCGGCAACCTCCTTGCGGAGGTTGCCGGCTCAGG
>QKGY01000243.1 GCA_003250235.1 Desulfuromonadaceae bacterium | reverse complement strand
CGCTCAAAACGAGGGAGGAAAAAGAGGTTTTTCTGGAGGCTGACCGGGACGTTCCCTATGGGAAGGTGGTCCAGGTCATGGCGGCCATCCGCAAGGCGGGCGTGAGCAAGCTGGGGATGGTTTCCCAGCCTCCCGAGCACTAAAAGAGATTTTTCCCTTTATCGGGAAGGGTCTGACGGATCCCTTGAAATGACGACGCAGAAACCGATACCCCCAGGCCGACACCATGCGGTACTAGACCCTGGTCTGGGGCGTATGCTCATAGTCTCTCTGGCTGTTCACCTGGCCGTGGTTGCCCTGTTTTTTACAGGGCTGATTCCGTTGCGCCAGACACCCCCCCGCGATGTCTATTATGTCGACCTGGTCAATCCGCCGGTGAAAAATCCGCGGGCCGGAAGGCCCGAAGCTCCTGCGGAGTCTCCGAAAAAGACGGTCGAACCTCCCAAAAAGGAGGTTGCGGTCAAGCCCAAGCCCAAAGTCGAGACACCTCCTGCCGCCAAGCCGGTTACCAAGCCGGCCCCGGCGGCCAAGGTGGTTAAAAAAACCCCGGAAAAGAAACCTCCACCGGCAAAACCCGTGGATGACAGCAGCGTTCAGAACGCCCTCGACCGGATTCGTCTCAAGCAGGAAATTGCCCGAATGTCGCAAAACGACGAGCGGTCCTCCGGTTTTTCCAAAGCCCCTCTGGGGATGCCGACAGGCAAGGGAACCGAGGCCGGACCGTCGCAAGAGGCCTGGATCCACGACTTTCTCAAGTCTGCCTGGAGCCTGTCAAAATACCAGGTCGGACGTCTGGATCTGGAAGCGACTGTGCAACTCGAATTCGATGCCCGCGGAAATCTGAGGAACTACCAGTTCCTCAAGAAATCCGGGGATACGCGTTTTGATGATTCGGTCAAAAAGGCGATTCTCGAACTGAAGCAGCTTCCGTCAGAACCGGGGTCGTCGTTTGATCTGCCCGTCGTATTCAACCTTAAGGATCTTCTGGAGAAATGAAATGGCGCGATACGGATGGATAATTGTGGTGCTCTTGTTTGCCTGGTGTCTTCCTGCCGGAGCCCAGGTGGTCATCAGCGCCCCCGGAAAACAGACCATCCCCCTGGCGGTTACCGATTTTCTTCCTATGGATGGGACGACACGCCCGGAGGTTGCCGCAGAATTCAACGAAGTGATTTCCTGGGACCTGGACCTTTCGGGATTGTTTGGATTGATCCCCAAGGAATCCTTTCTCGGGGATGCCTCCCGCCTGACCCTGAACAGCGCCGAGGTCGACTTCGGACAATGGCGTCTTCTCGGGGCGGAGGCCTTGATCAAGGGGGGCTATTCGGTTCAGGGGGATAACCTGATTATCGAGGCCCGGCTGTTCGATGTGGTCAGCAGGCGTCTGCTGACCGGCAGGCGTTATCAAGGCAAAGTAGCGGATATCCGGCACATGGGGCACACGTTTGCCGATCAGGTACTCAAGGCCCTGACCGGGGAGGAGGGGCCCTTCAATACGCGCATCGCCTACGTGGGGAATCAGACCGGGCACAAAGAGCTGTACCTGATGGATGTCGACGGCAAGAACATCAAACGGCTGACCGACCATAAATCCATCATCCTCAACCCCGATTTTTCACCGGTCGGAAAAGAAATCCTTTTCACATCCTACCGCGCCGGCAACCCCGACCTGTACCGCAAGGAAATCTATTCCGGGCGAGAGGCGCGCTATTCCTACCGCAAAGGGCTGAATATTGCCGGACGCTATCGCGCCGACGGCAAGGAAGTGGCAGCGACCTTGTCGAAAGACGGGAATGCCGAAATCTATCTGCTTGGCCTGGACAGTGCCATTCACAAAAAGCTGACCAACAGCTGGGGAATCGATGTAGACCCCTCCTGGAGTCCGCGGGGGGATGAAATCGCTTTTGTGTCCGACCGGCTCGGCAATCCCAATATCTTTATCGCCGATGTGCTGGGGCGGGATGTGCGGCGACTGACCGAGAGCGGAAAATACAATGCGACCCCGGCCTGGAGTCCCAAGGGGGACCGGATTGCCTTTGCCCGGCTTGATGAGGGGGGCTTCAATATTTATACGATTCGCCCGGATGGGACGGATGAGCGCCCGTTGACCTTTGGGGCAGGTAACAAGGAGCACCCCCGATGGAGCCCCGATGGACGTTTTATCGTCTATTCCTCCGATGAAACAGGGGAAAAAGCGCTGTATATCATGCGCGCCGATGGCAGCGGCGCACGGCGGATTTCTCCACGCGGAGGAGAGTACAGGCACCCTGCCTGGTCGCCATCCTGGTAAAGAGGTTGTCTTTTTCAATTGATTCTGTAAGAATTGGCCACGTTTTTTGCAAAGACCCGATGCGGGAGTTTTTCGTTGACTATAATGATCAATGGTAAAGAAAGGAGTGTAAGTAAATGAAAATGCAGAATGTTGGCAAAATGATGTTTGTGGCGGTTCTGGCGGTGGCCCTGATGGCCGGATGCGCCAAAAAGCCGGCTCCCGGTGACACTATGGGGACAACGGAGATGGGAACGACCCAGGAGTCCTCGCAGCAGGATACCGGATTCCAGGAGCAGGCCATCCAGGAAACCCCTTCCATGGAGACCACGACTGCGGGGACCCAGATTATGGGTCTGGAGCGTGTTTTCTTTGAATTCGACCAGTACACGCTGACCCCGGAAGCCCGGACGGTACTGGCCAATAACGCGCAGTACATGAAGGAAAATCCCATGGTCAAGGTCGTTGTGGAAGGACATTGCGACGAGCGTGGATCGGACGAATACAACCTGGCCCTGGGTGAACGCCGAGCGGCGGCGGCCAAAAACTTCATGGTTTCTCTGGGGGTTCCAGCCGACCGTATGACGATCATTTCCTACGGTGAAGAGATTCCTCTTGATCCGCGCAATACGGAAGATGCCTGGGCCAAAAACCGGCGGGTTGAATTCAAGGCGGTTCGCTGATCTCAAGGTAAACAATGAGGCCGTGCTTTAGGTACGGCCTCATTTCTTCGCTGGAGGATACTATTTTGAAACGGTGGAGAGACGCGATCTTTGCGCTGACCGTGGTGGTTCTGGCTTCCGGGTGCATTCCGACCCAGCAGGATTTGCGCATGGAGAGGGATCTGGAGGAGATGAAGCGCCGGCTTGCCTCTGTGGAGCGTAACGCTGTGGTCCAGAAACAGGGGGTTCCCGCGGAAAGACGCGTAGAGGACGTAGGGCGTCAGGTGGCTGATTTGCAGGCTTCGCTGGATACGTTGCGGGTTGATGTGCAGGCGATCAACGGCCGGCTTGATGATATGTCGAAAGAGCGAAACGAGATCCGGGAAGAGCTTTCTCTGGTCAAGGACGACCTGGGTCTAAAGGTCTCCGCGCTGGAAGATAAGGTGAACAAACTTTCGGCCGGCAATGTCTCTGCCCCTACAGCAACGGCCCCGGCGGCATCTTCGGATTCCTTGTATGAGACGGGGTTGGATCTGATCCGGCAGAAAGGGAATTATGCCGAGGGGAGAAAGGTCATGGGGGATTTTCTCCAGGCCAATCCCGGCAGCCCCCTGGCGGTCAATGCCATGTACTGGATCGGCGAAGCGTATTACGGCGAATTTCAGGACGTCATCCAAAAATATCCGGACAATCCCAAGGCGGCAGCCGCTATGCTGAAGCAGGGGTTTGCTTTTCATGCCCTTGGCGATATCAAAAATGCCAAGGTCATCATGCAGAAAATCACGGAAACCTATCCCTCCTCTGCGGAGGCATCCAAAGCCAAGGAACGATTGGCTGCCTGGTGATCTTTACGAGACCTAAGTGCGGAACGGAAAAAGGCGGCCTCAGTTGAGCCGCCTTTTTCCGTTCTATGGCGTTTTCGCGAAGATCAGGGTAATGCTTTCTATTTGACGATGAGCCAACTGCCATCCGGTTGACGACAGGCCGTCCCGTAGGCCTGCTGCTCCTGCCCTCCTACAATGATGGTCTGCTGATATTCGCGGCAGTATTGATTCTCAGCCGCCTGATAGGTTCTCACCGGCGTGAGGGTTCCCGAGTTCCCCGAATCGGGATTGACCCAGGTGGTGGTCTGG
>QKGY01000057.1 GCA_003250235.1 Desulfuromonadaceae bacterium | reverse complement strand
ATACCGCAACTATGTGGTAACGACGTTTTTTCTGCTCTATTTTCAAGGGTTCTGCTGTGGATGAGAGGCCGGGTTCGGTCAAAAACAACTCCATGTACGAACAACTGTTGGAAAAATTCGCCGGGGTGGCGAAATCAATCCATGTTTAGATTGATCTGGAATTTATACGCTACCTAGCTCCAAATACAAGTCTAGCCTCAATCCTTTTCATCTGGTGATAAACCACGAAAGTCGGCGTGACGCCGAACGAGTGCTGGCAGCGGCCCGCTTGGCGCAAATAAAAAACGCCATGACTTTTTATCGAGCCTCTTGGTGGGGCAGTATCTTGAATATTATGGTAAAATAAATCGGTGAGAGCGTGCAGCAGAATTTCACTTCCGGTTCTTGGCCTCTGGGGGGGTGGGGAGGTGTGTCATGCTAATCAAAGCCGAACTCACAGACGGCGTTTGTGTTCGCGTATCGCCAGAAGGACTGACCAGCCTTCTCGAACACAACCGGGTAAAATGTTTCGAGCGTAATAATGGATGGGCCGTCGTTGGAATTCACCCGATACGTCGCGCCCAAAGTCCCAACGGTTATTATGGTCTAGAACGTCGACAGTAAGTTGTGTCGCCGGTTAGTGGACTCGAAGTCTTTTAACCGCTTCTTCCTCCATCCCCTCCGAAGTTACCTATGTGGTCAAGATAAAAAATGCCCCGCAGCAGGAGGTTGTCTGCGGGGCCAAAAGTAAGGAGGTTGTTCGTGAAGAAGCTTTTTCGTTTCGTTGTAGTGATCTTATCGAAACCAGCCCCGTGAAGTAACGTCGAGAGCCGCACGAATTGCGGGGCGCTCTCGCAAGCTTAAATTGTGCATTGGCACAGCCAGACCTTCCCCCCGTTTCCTGCGCTCTCAATTCTCCAAATTTTTGTCGTGTCATTTATTGACAAATACTAATTCTGCCGCATTCTTGTTGCGGTAGGGACGATATGGATCGTGATTCACACACCATTAACTCTTTCATTAGGGGATGTGTCGTGAATAAAAATGTCCTGATTGTAGAGGATGATCCTGATCTGCTGAGAATGGAATGTATGCTGCTCTCTACGCGAGGTTTCGAAGTGACAGGCGTAGATGATGGCGAAAAGGCCTTGGCGCATATGTCGAAATCAAAGCCTGATTTGGTTTTGTTGGATGTAATGATGCCAGGCATTGATGGTTTTGAGGTCTGTAAAATCATTAAAAGTGATGAGTCGAACTGCCATATCCCAGTCATTATGCTAACGGCAAGAAGCAGCAATGACGATATGGAATTAGGCAAGAAGGTCGGGGCTGATTGGTATATCCAAAAACCATTTAGACTAACGATGCTCTTGAAAACTGTTTACCGATTTCTCCATTAACAGCTGAATCGACTAAGCCTCTTCTCCACTGGGCAAAGGTGCTGATCATCTATGATTTTCTGCTGCCTCCGCCCACGCCGTCGGCATCTGCACGACGATTACGCCGAATTTGCCCCGAACCTCGTTGCCGGGCATCCCTTCGATGGTGTCAATCCGGTCTGTCATATTGCTCATCACAAAAGTGCACACGATTAGGCGCGCACGTTCGTCGCGGCTGCCAGGTTTCTTCCTTGCGGTGGAGTCTCCTATATATTTGTGCGTATAGGTGTGGCATGGCGATAGAGTGGGGGCGTCGAAGTTGAGTCGTTGTCCACCATTCACGTAGACAGTGAAAGCCAAGTGTACGGCCGTTCGCGAATTTACCTTTCATGGTTTTAATTGTATATAATGCACAGGTCGTCGGTGGTTATCTTAAAGATCCCATGTTTCGTTGGTGTGAATACAATGTCCGAAGAAAATCAAAACTTCAAAAAAATGGTGGAAGACTCTCAGGACTGGTTCTGGGAGTTCGATGAAAACGCCAATTTTACCTATGCAAGCCCGCGAATCAGGGACTTGCTTGGATATGAACCGGAAGAGCTGATTGGGCTCAATGCTTTTGATTTGATGGATGCTGAAGAAGCCCGCCGTGTCCATGCCCACTTCGATCCTGTCGCGGAAAAGTACCTACCTTTTAAGGGCTTGATCAACACCAACACTCACAAGGATGGCAGTAAGGTTATCATCGAATCGAGCGGAACCCCGATCTTCGATAGCAAAGGTCATTTCCGCGGCTACCGGGGGATCGACCGCGACGTCACTGATCGCATGCAAACCGCCGAGCTTCTGCGCAAAAATGCCGCCGAACTTAAGGCGATTCTGGAAACCAGCACGGAGTGGATCTGGGAAATCGATCTCTCCGGGCATCACATCTACTCGAACGACAGGGTGAGAGATTTTCTGGGATATTCTTCAGATGAGTGCATAGGTAAGAAGTACTCGGAGTTCCTACATGAGGACGATCAGCGCGAGGTGGCCAGGATTCTGCCCGGCTATATTCGTGAGAAGCGTGGATGGTGGGGATGGACGCTGCGTTGGCGGCACAAGGATGGAAGCTATCGCTGGCTGGAGAGCAATGCCCAGCCGATGCTCGATGCTGTTGGTAACGTCATCGGCTTTCGCGGTGCAGACCGAGATGTGACTCAGCGCAAAAGGGTCGAAGAGGCACTGAGGCTTTCAGAGGAAAAGCTGAACGACATCGTCACGCTGCTGCCACAATCTGTCTACGAGACGGACTTCGGAGGCAGGTTGACATTTGTCAACCGGGCGGCTATTGGGCTCTTTGGTTACAGCAAAGAGGACCTGGCCGCCGGACTGAATGTTCTGGATATGGTGGCTCCCGAAGATGTCGACAGGGCCCGCGAGAACATCAGCCTGCTGTACAGGGGAATAGGGGAGGGAAGTCACGAATACACGGCGCTGAGGAAGGATGGCACCACCTTCCCGGTGATGGTCTACTCCAACGTTGTCAAGAAAGAAGGGGCTCCGGTCGGGCTCAGAGGGGTTGTCGTCGATATCTCCAAGCGGAAGAAGTATGAGCATGAACTGGAAGAAGCCCGCGACGTGGCGGAGAAGATGAGCCGTGCCAAGGATGAATTTCTGGCGAACATGAGTCATGAATTGCGGACGCCGATCACCGCCGTCCTTGGTTTTGCTGAACTTCTCCTGGGGACAGCGCTTTCGGAAAAGCAGCAGAGATATCTTGGTACCATTGTCTCATCAACGGAAACCTTGCTGGCGCTGGTGAATGATCTCCTTGACCTTGCCAGGATCGAAGCGGGGAAGGTGTATCTGGAGCGTAAAGGGTTCAGCCTGAAGGCGTTGATCAGCGAGATCGCCGACAGCCAGAAGCCGGCGGCCAAGGCCAAGGGTCTTGCCTTTCAAACTCGAATTTCTGCCGACGTGCCCGACCAGCTCATGGGCGACCCCTTGCGCCTGAAACAGATTCTGATCAATCTCACTGTGAACGCCATCAAGTTTTCGGAGGCTGGAGAGGTTGTCCTGTCGGTGGCCATCGAAGCTTTTCACCCGACCACGCCGTTGCTCCGATTCGATGTGGCCGATACCGGAATCGGGATGCGGCCGGAAGACCTTTCCGATATTTTTCAGCCGTTCAGCCAAATTGATCCATCCTCGACCAGAAAGTATGGCGGTGCCGGCCTGGGTCTGGCCATCTGCACGAAACTCCTGGCCATTATGGGAGGCGAGATTAAAGTAGATAGTAATGAAGGTGTCGGCAGCACCTTCCATGTACGACTGCCTTTTGAAGTGGACGCAGTGGCAACAACGACCACGTGGGGGACTTCTTCAGGCAATGCTGCCGTACCAACAGGCCCCGCGTTAAGGGTGCTTCTGGTCGAAGACCATGAGGTCAGCCAGTATTTTTATGCCGAGGTTCTCAAGCGCTGCGGGCATCATGTCGATCTCGCGGCAAACGGCGCCGAGGCATTGGATAGGATTCAGTGCAATAGGTACGATCTGGTTCTGATGGACGTGCAGATGCCGGTCATGGACGGTCTGGAGACCGTCGGTAAAATCCGGGAGATAGAAAAGGCCGGGGGCGGGCACCTCCCGGTGATCGCCTTGACCGCCCATGCGATGGCAAAGGATCGCATCGAAGTGCTCAACAAGGGTTTCGACGGCTACGTTTCCAAGCCGACGAAGGTCCAGGAGTTGCTCGACGAAGTGAAGCGTTGCCTTTCGCTGTTTAGCTGATGTTATGGTTTTTCTGCTTCTCCTTGAGAACTGGGGTCGAAAGGAACCAGCCCACCTTGGTGAGACAAGCCTTTTTCTTGATGGTCAGGGCGCTTCGGCACCCAACTTCCGAAGCGGGTAACTACTAGGGCCCAATTCGCACAGGGTATGCTGCCAATGCCCCATTTTAATTTCTGCTCACTTGGCAAGGAGTCCTCGATGAAAAGCTGGTTGATGTTGGTCGTCATGATGGTTCTGTTGGCCGGATGTTCGGCAAAGGCACCACAACCTGCAGACAGTCAATATACCGATCCGCGAAGCCTGACGCATATCTCCGAAACAAGCCGTCTGAAGATTGGTATGCACGAAAGCGAAGTCATCAAGATTCTGGGCCCACCGGTGAGCACGGAGGAGGGCTTTTACAGCGGCAAACGGCTGTGGTTTCTGCTCTACAACCCGAAATACGAAACGATCCCAACAAACTTCCTAATATCAACCGATCGCTACGGTTACGTCACCTTCATCTCCAATGGCGGATGAAGCCGAGCCACTTGTTGATAGCGTGTATTTATGCGTTAACGTTGGATTGTATCCCATCCTACGCTCTCACACGGATGGCTTTTCCCCTCTGTTCTCCGGTGCAGGGGGCATTTTTGTCTCGTGCGGAAGGCGCATGAATTTTGCTGCCTGACATATTTCTTGAGAGGGTTCTGGTGTTGGAGCGTGAACCAGACGTGTGCCAGAAAAAAGAGGCGGAATGATGTTCGATCGGGCTGATTTGGGCGGGCTGGTCGTCTTCTGTGCCGCGGTGCTTGGCTTTCTGCTGATCACACAATGCAGCCCCGGTTTCTTTTTAAATGTATCGCCGATTCCGTGAGTCAACGGGTACAAATGAAAAAAAGGCCGGTGTCATCTGACACCGGCCTTTGTCGACTGCAAGGAAGGTATGGGTTATTTCTTTTTGCCGCCGGCGGCTTTCTTGGAGGCCTTGAGCGGGTTGATCTTGAGGTCTTCGGTTTTGATCTCGACGCGGCGGTGGGTGGCGAAGTTGCAGATGCCGACCGACCACTTGTGGCTTGGTGACGGGGCGACTGAACAGACCTGGCCGATGGTGCCGGTGACGATGCGCTCGCAGCCTTCACAGTCGGCCTCGATCAATTGGCAGCTACCGCCTTCAAAGATGCAACCGCTTTTGCTCCAGAAGGTACACTCGGTACCGGGAAGAACTGTTTGACACTGCATGACTCTGACTCCTTTGCGTCCCGCTGAATGACGGATAAATTCGGTAGTTGAACAAATATTTTTACAATAGGGTGATCACTGATGTCAAGGGGATTTGCGCGGTTCGTTCATTCGTCAATAAAAGCTTATGGCGGGCGGCGACCAAAATTCTCCTTCGACACGAGATGGATGGGGTGAGGATACAAAAGAGGTCTGCCGTCCATGAGCGGACTTCACTTACTTCCCGGTCCCTTTCAAGTGCACGTACCAGTAGGTGAAGGCGACGAAGACGACACCGCCGATAATGTTGCCGAGCGTCACCGGAATCAGGTTGCCAACGAAAAAACTCCCCCAGCTTAGTTTGTCAGCGGTCAATCCAAGTTCGCTCTTGAGCAGCAGCCCGGTGGGGATGAAGTACATGTTGGCCACCGAATGCTCGAAGCCGCTGGCAACGAACGCCATGATCGGTGCGAAGCAGGCCAGCATCTTGCCGGCGACGTCGCGGGCCGCAGTGGCCATGAACACCGCCAGACACACCAGCCAGTTGCAGAGGATGCCGCGCACCAGGGCGACGCCGAAACTTAAGTCGGTCTTGGCTACGGCAATGTTCACCGCGTGCTCGGCAACATTGCCGCTGCGCCAAAGCTCCGAGTGGAACATCAACCAGGCAAAGAAGAGCGAGCCGACCAGATTTCCTAAGATCACCACGCTCCAGTTCTCGGCAATCTTCCCCCAGGAGACCTCCTTCTGCAGTCCAGCCTTGACCAGCAGGCTGTTGCCGGTAAAAAGCTCCGCTCCGCAGATCACCACCAGCATCAGCCCGAGGGAAAAGACGCTGCCACCGAGCAGGCGGCTGACGCCGATACCGAGGAATTTGCCGGCATCCTGGGTGACCACCGTGGCCAGTTCCGCGCCGAAGGCGATATAAAATCCCGCCAGCAGGCTTAAGACCACGGTGCGCGACAGAGGTTGGGTCAGTAGCCGACGGCCGTTGTCGGTGATCGCCTGGGTGGTTTCGGCCGGGCTCAGGAAGTGCTTGTCCATTTACAGACCGACATCTTTGGCCAGCTTGTCCCAGGCTGGCAGACTGCGTTTGATCACGCCCATGTCCACGCAGTAGGCGATGCGGAAGTATCCCGGCGCGCCGAAACCGCTGCCGGGTACGAGCAGGATATTGTGATCCAGGGCTTTGCGCACGAAGGCCACGTCATCTTCCAAGGGGGACTGCGGGAAGAGGTAGAAGCCGCCGCCAGGCTTGACCATTTTAAAGCCCAGGCCGGTGAGATGATAGTAGAGAACGTCGCGCTTGTGCTGGTATTCGCTGACATCGACACTTTCGCGCTGCAGTCCGGCCACCAGGCGCTGCATCAACGCCGGGGCGTTAACGAAGCCGAGCACGCGGTTGCAGAACACCGCTCCCTCCATGAACAGGGCGCAGTCGTCCATGGCCGGGTTCGCGGCCAGGTAGCCGATCCGTTCGCCGGGGAGAGCCAGGTCCTTGGAGTGAGAAGTGACGACGATGCTGTTGCGGATGGATTGGAAGACCGGCGGCACCTTGTTGCCGTCGAAGGCCAGGCGGGCGTAGGGCTCGTCGGAAATCACGTAAATAGTGCGCTTCAACTCCTTTTGCTTGCGTTCGAGCATGGTGCCGAGCGCTGTGAGTGTCTCTGCCGTATAGACCACACCGGTGGGGTTATTCGGTGAATTGATCAGCAGGGCACGGGTGTTTGGGCCGATGGCCGCCTCAATGGCTTTGATGTCCGGCTGGAAGGTTTCGCGGTCGGTCCAGACCTCTTTGGTGGTGCCACCGTGGTTGTCGACGTAGAATTTGTATTCGACAAAAAACGGCGCAAGAATAATGACTTCCTCGCCGGGGTTGAGAATCGTTTTGAAGACCACGTTGAGTCCCGCGCCGGCGCCACAGATCATCACGATGTGACCGGATGTTATCGCCAAGCCAGTCTGCTCGCTGAGGAACTCGGCGACTGCCTGGCGGGTGAAATCGTAGCCGGCGTTGTTCATGTAACGGTGCATCCCCGGGATCGGCTGCTCTGCAAGTTTGCGCAATTCACGGCGGAACGCCTCGGGAGGCTCGACGGCGGGGTTGCCGAGAGTGAAATCGTAGACGTTTTCGGCACCGAACCTGGCGGTCAGCGCTGCCCCTTCCTCGAACATGCGGCGAATCCATGAGGCATTCTCGATAGCGCCCTGAATTTTGGTGGCAATGGACATAAGTGCTCCTCCTAAAATTGAAAAAAGAACCTGCGAAGTCTAGCCATGCCGGGGAAGCCGGTCAAGGGGTGTGTTTTTGTCAGGCATCTGTCTCACGAAACATGGAAAAGGGATATAATAAACGTAAGAAAACGACAGAGAGCATGGGTCGACAGCCCAGAAGGAGGTGCGTCATGAGAGGTTACGACATCATGAAGGAGATGCACGAAACAAGTGGCGAAAAGCGGTGTTTTATTAAGTGGTGGCGCAAGGAGAATGACTTTGCTGATTATGAACTGGTCGACACTTTCCTGACCAATCTTAAACCCGAGGATGAGTTTGCCGGTTATGAGTTGCTGACCATGGAACAGATGTGGAGTGAGTTGCGTCATCGTGTCCCGAAACGGGTCGACCTCGGCCGCAGCCACGGCCAGCCGGTGATTCGCTGGCAGCACATGGTCAGGGATGAAGGGACAATTCGCGAAGATGTTCTCCCTTATGATCCCGCTTCGTTGATGACGGTTTTCGAAGAGGAAACCCACGGCGACACCTTGTGCTGAATGGTTCTTGAACCCAGGGAGCCCGGGTGCAGGACTGCAACGTGGAGAGATGAAGCTGGTTTTCGCCGCCGCCATGACGGCCACCTGCGTGATGCAGTGTGGCCATTTATTTTGTCTTTAAGGCCCCTTGATTTTTGTTGGGAGACAACTCGCAATTCTGCTGACTGCCTCTATACTTGGTCTGTAATCGGTTCATTCGGCATGTGATTAAAATTTTAGGGAAGAAAGGAACCGCCATGAAAGTATTGATTCTCTACTATTCCATGTACGGACATATTCACCAGATGGCTGAAGCCGTAGCCGCGGGGGTGGCAGAGATTCCCGGTGCACAGGCCGTGATTCGACGTGTCCCGGAAACGCTCTCCCAGCAGGTTTTGGAAGCGATGGGGGCTGTTGAGGCGCAGAAGGGCATGGCCCACGTGCCAGTGTGTACGATCGATGAATTGACTGAATACGATGCCATCATTTTCGGGACGCCGACACGCTTCGGTAATATGTGTGGGCAAATGCGCCAGTTTCTCGATGCCACCGGTGGATTGTGGCTGAAAGGGTCTCTGGTCGGCAAGGTCGGCAGCGTCTTCACTAGTTCTGCCACCCAGCACGGCGGTCAGGAGTCGACACTGTTGACCTTCCATCCTTATCTGCTTCACCAGGGGATGGTTATTGTCGGTCTCCCGTACGCCTTTGCCGGCCAGATGCGCAACGACGAAATCACCGGCGGTTCACCGTATGGAGCCTCCACGATCGCCGGAACCAGTGGCGAACGGTCCCCGAGTGAAAACGAACTGGCTGCCGCCCGTTTTCAAGGGAAGCATGTGGCGGCTATCGCCGAAAAACTGGCAAAGTGATATCGTTGATATTCGAACATAATTCATCATCGTTCTGACCAATTTGTGTTCTATGCCCAAGGCTGCGGTATCTTCGGTGCCTAACGCACATTCATTTTCGCTCCGCCACCTTTGGTTTCCACTCCTTGTTCTGGTGATATCACTTGTTATCACCTTTTTCTTCTGGCGCGCCATCGAGCGGATGGATGTCGAGAGGGCCGAGCAAATCTTTCAGGCCAAGGCGGAAGAGATCGTCAGTCAACTGATCAGGAGACTGCATGATCATGAACAGGTTTTGCTCGGGGCGAATGCTCTTTTTCATATGCAGGGTGGCGCGGTAACTCGCAGTGACTGGCAAAGATACGTCACAGCCCTAAAGCTCAATGAAAACCATCCGGGAATCCTCGGCGTAGGATATTCAGCCTGGCTGTCTTCGGCACAAAAAGATCTGCACATCGCAAGCGTCAGGGACGAAGGCTTCCCCGATTACTCTATTCGCCCGTCAGAAGAGCGCTCGATCTATACGGCCATCATTTGGCTCGAACCATTCAACTGGCGGAATCAGCGAGCGTTTGGCTACGACATGTATTCGGAGCCGGTGCGCCGTCGGGCGATGGATCGGGCCAGGGACACGGGCGCGACCAGTATTACCGAGGTGATCACCCTGGTGCAAGAAACCAAGGAGGACAAACAACGCGGATTTTTGATGTACGCCCCTTCCTATCGCTGGGATATGCCAACCCGGACGCTCGAAGAGCGACATCGGGCTTTGCGCGGTTTCGTTTATAGTCCGATTCGCATCAATGATTTTGTCAGCAACACCCTGACAACTCTCCCGGGCAGTATCGATTTTGAAATCTATTCTGGTGCAGACTCTCCGCCTTCGGCGCTGCTGTTCAGCAGCAAGACCCTCGCAAAGCGCGTATTGCCTGACGATTATCGGCCGACATTTGTCTATGACAAGGTCGTTGAGGATTACGGTGTTTATTGGCGGTTCGTTTTTAAGACGCTTCCAGCGTTCGATGCAGAACTGCGCCGGGAAAAATCCTATGCAACCCTGTTTGCGGGGATTCTGTCCAGTATTCTGCTTAGCGCACTGGCATTCGTGCAGGCCCGCTCGCGGCGCCAAGCCCTGATGATCGCCGAGCACATGCTTATCGCCAAGAAGGCCGCCGAGGAAGGCAAGGTTGTGGCCGAACAGGCCAGTCAGGCAAAGAGTGACTTTCTCTCGACCGTGAGCCATGAAATCCGCACGCCGATGACGGTCTTCATGGGGGCCGTCGAGCAGCTTCTGCTCATCGACAAAGATTCCAACCATCGCCAGCTGCTCGAACTAGCGAGTCAGGCCAGTCGGCGGCTATACATCCTGGTCAATGAAATCCTCGACTTTTCCAAAATTGAGGCAAAGCGGGTGGATCTCGACGAAAATTGGTTCAACCTCGGCAATTGCCTGAGTGAAGCCATGGGGATGCTGGCCGGGAAGGCTAAAGAGCGTGGTGTCGACTTTGAGCTCGAGATTGCCGATGACGTTCCGGAGAATATTGTTGGCGACCAATATCGACTTGGGCAAATCCTGCTCAATTTGATCGGTAATGCCATCAAGTTCACGGATCAGGGAGAAGTCAGAGTCGTAGTCACCAACATTGGGGACAAGCTGATGTTTACGGTCAGGGATACCGGTATCGGTATCCCTGAGGACAAAATCGACAAGATCTTCGAGACCTTTAGCCAGGTGGACAGTTCATCAACGCGTCGGCACGGGGGCACAGGGCTCGGTCTGGCCATCTCGAAGGGCTTGGTAGAGTTGATGGGCGGGGAGATCGGTGTGCAGAGCAAGCTGGGCCAAGGCAGTCAATTTGTTTTTACTCTGCCGCTGAAGCACAAGGTCTTCACGGGGGGCGATCTGGGCGTGGGAGATGATGCTGCGCATGGAGCCGGTGAACCAGATGTACGGGTGCTGCTCGTGGAAGACAATCCGATGATCAGGGAATTGGTCTCCATGTATCTGTCACGGCGTTCATGGCCAACGACCATCGCTGTGAACGGCAGCGATGCCATTGCCAAATGGCAGACCGGGAATTACGACCTGGTCCTCATGGATTTACAGATGCCCGATATGGATGGGCTGGAGGCAACTCGCCAAATCCGCCAATTGGAGGGCGGTAGAGAGAAAAAAGTAGTGATTATCGGCCTGACCGCCCATGCCAGCCGCAATGTGCTGCGGGAATGCATCGAATCGGGGATGAATGAAGTTCTGGTCAAACCATTCGAATCGGCCAGACTCTATGCGGTTGTCGATCAACATCTCGCTAAATAAAGCGATTGCCACCTATCACGCAAGAATCTCTTTCAAGGTAGTTTCCAGAACCGTCGTTTCTCGTTCGGCAGAGAACTGCTGCGGGGTCGGCTGTGACAATTCTGCGCGCAGCGCTGGTTCGTTGCATAGTTGGCGGATGGCTATGTGAAAGCTAGCGGCATCGGCATAGAGCAGGCCGTTGCCACCACTTTCAATCACCGCGCGATTACCGGGGATGTCGCGGGCCACGATCGGTCGGCCGAGGGCGGCAGCTTCGACCAAGGCATTAGGCAGCCCCTCGCTGAACGAATTGCTGACGATCACATCGGCCTGGCGCATAGCGTCCGGCATTGCTTCGGGTGGAATGCTGCCAAGATAACTGGCCCATGGGCGGCTGGCAATGGCCGTGAACAAACGCTCCCCGTAGTCGGGATCGAGAACGGGTCCACAGTAGGCCAATTGCAACGGATGTCCGGCATGGATCAGCGGTTCAACAAGGTCAAGCAGTTCCAGTACCCCCTTAACCGGGCGAATCCCGGCGGGGCAGAGCAACACGAAGTCCCCGGCTGATGCGGCGAGGGTCGATCTCAAGGGGAATCGCGCGGTGCCAAGGGTGATGCCGGGCGGCAGATGGCGCAACTTGCGGGCCAATTCTGGGTGATCAGCACACAGTGTCGCCACCGTCAACTGGTTTTGCGAGAGAATCGCGGCGGCACCCGCCAAGACCTCGGCAATGACCGGCGCCTGCACCGGGTCGCGCATGCCGACATGGACGTCGGTACCGGTGAGAAGGACCGCAAAGGGAATTCGTGGCCCCATTTTCAGCCAAGGGCGGCCGCTACGCCAGGCGTGCAGGAGCAAAGCCACTTCGGGCTGTGCGGCAGCGACCATGTCCGCCGGGAACCCGTCATTGTTACCGGTTTCCGCGATGGTCACCAGGTGACCGCGCTTTGTCAGACTTTCCCGCAGACGCGAGGCGGTGACCCAGTTGCCGGTGGCGCGATCCTGGCGGGGGACGACGATCAGCAGGCGCATATGCAAGCTCTAAAGCTGGTCAGTTCGATGCCGCGATCCGTAATCAGTTCGCGGATTTCCGGGGCGGTTAGGGCTTCCAATTCCATTGCCCGTTCCGGTCCGCCGAACGGATCCTCCGGGTCGAAATGGCCGGGGTGAACCATCAGCTCCCAAGTCCCTTCCGGCAGACCTTCCAGGGTTGCGGTCAATGTTCCGGTGTCGAGGCGGTTTAGCAGCGGCATCCCCCATAGTCCATCCGGCGTCCATAGCGGTTTACTTCGCAGGATTTGGTGTGCTGCCGGCGTGAGTCGGCGATAAAGGGCAATCTCAGCGGCCAAGGACCTGTCCCCTGCATAGCCTGCTTCGCCTGATTCTCGACCGACGAATTCGGCGGGGCAGGGGAGGCGCACGGCACGAATCTTTGCAGCGATGGCGACATCGGCGATCATTTCGGTCAGGGCCGGGAAGAGCAGGCTGTGTTGGTGGGTATCGAGATGGTCAGGTTCAAGCCCGGCCGTGCGCACTCGGGCGATCTGGGCAAGCAACTCTTCGCGGATACCTGTTTCGTTGGGGCAACCGTCCAGTAGCAGAGAGCGCAAGCCCGTCTTTCCAGGGAAATTTCCGGCAGCATCGGTCAGTCCGGGAATCGGACCGGTCAGGGCCGGCCCTTCGGCGAGATTGAGGTGGACGCCGACTGGCATGGTGCAGGCCTGCGCCTGCGCCACGGCAGCGACAAAATTCGACCCATTGGCCAGCAGCGAAGCGCTCGTCACTATCCCCTCCGTAAAGGCGGAGAAGATTCCGCGATCTCGCTGAGGACTGCTGCCGAGGTCGTCGGCGTTGACGATAAGTCGGATCATCTCGCCATTCTATCCGGAAAAAGGCGACTTGGTTGCGAAATATTATTAGCCTCAATCCGCGCCTTCCGGCTGCATGGCGATGGAGCTTTTTGTGGAGTCAGAAACATGTCAGATGCGCCTGGTATAGATAACAACTCGGAGCTGTTGCTCTGCAAGGGGGCTGGAACTTTTCTTGCACTGTATCTGTGGTTTGTAGCTTTCAAGGAGGAAGAGGGTTGAGCTTTTCGAGTTGGTCGATACGAACTCAGCTGATCGTGCTTGCGGTCGTACTGACCATGCCGGCCCTGGGAATCATTGTCTATTCAGGGCTGAGAGAACGATCCGCCGACTATCAGAACGCGGTCATCGAGTCGCAACGTCTTGCCGATAGTCTGTCCAGTCAACAGGAGGCTCTAACTGACGAGGCCAAATTACTCTGTAGTTTGCTGGCTGGTTTGTCTGAAATAAAGCATCGTGATGTTGCCAAGACGCAGGCCATTCTCGCAGACATCCACAAACAAAGTCCCCAATATGTCAATATCGTTGTTGTCGATGCTGAAGGGTATATATGGGCATCCGCGACCCAAACTAGTTCAACCGAATCCCTGATCGACCGGCGCTATTTCCAAAATGCCCGCAAGTCGAAAAAGTTTTCATCCGGCGAATATGTCGTCAGCCGAACGACCGGCAAGTCGACGATCCACATGGCCTATCCACTTTTGGATGGGGAGACGTTCAACGGCGTGATCGCTGTCGGATTCGATCTTGATGTCATGCCCACCATTCTGGCACGTGCGCAACTGGCGTATGATGCAAATTATGTTTTGGTTGACCACAACGGGATCATCGTCAATCGCGGCAAGGACCCGGTTGCGCTCACCGGCAAACCGATTCCCCCTGAAGCCTTGGCAAAAATGGAAGCCGGTTCAGACCAGGAGACCTTTGAATTTATCCGTAGAGATG
>QKGY01000009.1 GCA_003250235.1 Desulfuromonadaceae bacterium | reverse complement strand
GCCGTCAAAGGGACTTCCGGATCGCGCATTGTCGACGAACTGGCCCCCTTGGCGGGAGAGCCTGTTTTGGAGAAAACGACGTATTCAGGATTTTATGGTACGGACTTGGAGCGCGTGCTGAAGGATCTGGGGGCTGAAGAACTGATTCTTACCGGATGCGTGACCAATATCTGCATCTTTTTCACGGCGGCGGACGCCGTCATGAGAGGGTACCGCGTAAGGGTCCCCCGCTCTTTGTCGGCCAATCTCGATGATGGCGATGGGCAGTTCGCTTTCGAGCAGATGGAAAAGATCCTGGGCGTGCGTGTCGACCCCTAGGGGTATTCTTCCCCTATTTTGATAGCTCTTCTCCCAGGGTGCCGATGTCGGTGATGAGTTTCCCGGGGAGGCTTAAGGTGCGTTTGAAAATTCCCAGAACCGTATTCGACAGCGACGTGATGGGGATGGCCTCAACCTCGGGATTTTTGCTGGTTCCGCTGATTTTGAACTGCGCGGTAATCAGGGCCTTTTCCTCTCCGGTCAGCAGCCATCCGGCCAGGGGAATGTTGGTGACGATCTTGTCCACGGTTCGCAGGGGTTTGATCCCCAGAATCAGATCGAGTTCATCACTGATCAGGCTGAAAGTGCCGACCGCCGAGAGGTTCATGGCGTTGCTTTCGATGAAAGAGTCTTCCGTGCTCAGGACTCCTTGCCTGAGGGCTACGGAAGCTTGAAGGTGGTCGAAGGGCATCCCTTCCTTGGCCATATCGGGAAGACGCAGGGAAAAGATCTGTGAAACGTTGAGCAGGGAAAAGATCTTGGACAACGTTTTGAATTGCCGCAAAACGCCGTTGTTGATCTCCAGGCTGAATCCTCCCAGGGAGCTTTGCCTAAAGGTTTCTCCCGCCCGTCCTTCCAGATAGAAGTCGCCTCTCAAGGTTCCCGTCACCAGCCCGCGATGTTCGAGCATCTCCTTGTAGATGCCCTCGGCATCGAAATCCTCCAGATGTCCCGAGATGCGCAGAAGCGCCGGCTTTCCCTGTCGGCTGTCGACGAGAACCTGCCCGTTATAGAAACCTTTTCCCCTGTGAAAGGTGAGGGGAGAGATTCCCAGTAGTCCCTCCTGTACCCAGATAGTGCCTTCTGCACTGGTAAAGTTCAGATTCCCGAGGGTCCCCTTGGCGGCTTTGGTCAGGATCTGCACCGCCACCCGTTTTCTCTCCCCTGCCGGAGGCTCCTCTCCGCGCTTTTCAAAAACAGATTCCCCGTGCCAGAGAGCGATCACCTCGTCGATATTGGCGGAGGGGGATTCAATGTCCAGATTGACGCTCGGATCGCCCAGCCAGCGAATCGTGCCGCGCACCGTCGCGAGGGTCCCCTGCTCGAGGCGTACGGAGACCGGGTCGAAAATCATACCACCCCGGTCAAAATGAAGTCTCCCGGCGATATCGTGCAGGATAGCCGTCTCCGAAGGAAAGATGATATCCCGGGCATAGACGGCTTTGCCGTCAACGTTGACATCGAGGTCAAACGAGTCGTACCGCTGCAGGCGCACATCAACGCGCATCGGAGAATCACCCATTTTCAGGAAGAGATTTTTCCCCTGCGCATAGCTCGGGTAGAGTTGCACTTTCCCCGTGATTTCGTGCAGGTCGGCGATGGCCCGGGTGAGATGGAGTCCCACGTTGTCCAAAAGGATTTCACCGCCGGAGAGCCCTGCCGATTGGCGGTTGCCGGCGAGTTCAAGCTGCAGGGAGGTTTTTCCGCGCGGGGCGAGCCGGTCCATCCAGGGTAGATACTGTGGCAGTTCCGCCAGATTCAGGTCGGAAATATCCACTCGTGCACGAAAAGCCCTGTCCTGGTCCCTCTGCATTTCCCCCTTGGCAATGAGATGCAGGGGCGAGAGGTCGATACGCCCCTGGAGCATTTCCAACTGGTCCGGTCTCAGCCTGAGCGACAGGTCGACGTTATTGTCCGTCTGTTGAGGCAGATCAAATACGCTCCCCCCGTGCACGGAAAGAGACCCGAGGTCGGCATGGACCTCGATGAGCGCGTCATGCCGATCCCCTTCCATGGAAATATCCAGCGGAAGGGTGCCCTCCAGGTGGATTTTGTCCCTTTGTGGCGCCGGAATTTTGCTTTGGAGATAATCCGCCTGGAGTGTCGCGATGGCGGACAGGGTCAGTTGCCCGGGTTTGAACTGGGGAACTTCCATCGTCGCATTCAGCTGGATGGGTTGGCCCTGGAGCTTGCCATCGGCTTCAAGATCGAGAATGTCGTTCTCCAGCTTCATCCGGGCGGCGATATCGGTCAGGATGTCGTCGGGGGTGACCTGGAAACGCCCCCCCTCGAAAAGCAGCAGAACATGATCGAGATTGGGTGGCGCCGACGCCGGCGGGAGTGTTATGGAAAATTCGGATGAAACCAGCTGCAGAGTGCCCTCCCGCAGTTGATCGCTAAAAGTCGAAATTTGCGTTCCGACTTTCGGAACAAAGCGGGTGAGGGATGTCACGGGTAGTTTTTCCGAAGACAGGGAGCCCGTGATTCGGAGGGTATCCTCCTGCCGCATCAGGGAGGCCTTGCCGCCCAGTGTCAGATCGTCCCATTTCAGCTGCAGACTGTCAAAACGATTGTCCGGTCCCGACACCTGCCAAACACCACTGAGAAGGAGGTGTTTTAAGGGGAGCGGTTCACTGTACAGATGGGGGAGTGACAGAGAAAAATCCTCTCCCTGCAGGTCTGCCTGGAAACGGAGGCCTTCAGCGGGAGAACCGGTTCCTTTGAGTTGCAAAGAAAAACGTCCCGTCGTGTCCATCGGGATGTCAGGAGCCAGTGATCGGAAAAAAGAGGGATCCATGGTGAAGGCGGGCAGGCGCAGTGCGGCGGTTACGGTGGTATCCCGCCAGTTTTTCGGTGCCTCCGGCAAGGAAACCGTGCCGGAGAGATAGATTGTGCTGCGATTGTCGTTGTGAACCAATTCTGACGTAAAGGCGAGGGTTCCTGTGCGCCCCAGGGCGATATTCTCCAGATGGAGGCTCATCCCCTGCATCATCACACGGTTTATCTTGTCCGTGTGTCTTTGGTCGACGATCTCAAGCTGTCCGTCATCGATCGAAAGGCTGTTAACCGTAACGCTCTTCAGCACGCCGACGTCAAAGAGGGGGCGTTCGCTTGTCCCGGCACCCTTCGCGGGGAGTGGGGGGGGGACCGTATAGCGTAGCCGAGGATGATCGAGGACAACCTCTTTGAAGCCGAGCCGCCCCAGGAACAAGGGGACGAGCTCCAGTTTCAGGAGAATGCGCTTCGCTTGAAGGGAGTCGTTAGCGTCATCCATCGTGCCTATGCGTAAATCGGAAAAGCTGAACGTGGGCCCCGGAGTGTAGGTAAGACGGGCTTCACCGAGGTGTACCGGTTGGGACAGTGCTTCGGCAATCCTGTCTTCAAGGGACGTCTTGTAGCTGTTCAGGTCGAAGAAATAAAGAAACAAGGCGATTCCGCAGAGACCCAGGCCCAACGCGGCGATCAGGAAGAGAAAGAATTGACGGGGACGGATCATGGGCAACCTTCTGATGTCTGCAAATGGCGCATGGCCAATCTGAGGGAGTGTGTTCCGGGGGCGGAGAAAGGTTCAGGTCAGGGTTCAGACTCGGCCGGAAAGGCGATGAAGAAGGTGCTTCCCTGATCCGGAATGCTCTCCGCCCATACGCGGCCATTGTATTCCTTGACCAGTTCCTTGACAAGGGCAAGACCGAGGCCGGTGCCTCCGGCTCTTCGCCTGTCGGTGTTGTCGACCCTGTAGAAGCGCTCAAAGATGTGA
>QKGY01000155.1 GCA_003250235.1 Desulfuromonadaceae bacterium | reverse complement strand
TGCAAGTCTCTCGCAAGGCTCGGCGGGTCACAGGAGACATAGAGAATCCTCTGAATATCCAGCGTCACGAGCTCCTTCACCACCTCATAGGCACCGGTTCGCGGCGGATCCAGCACCACCAGGTCAAACCCATCCGATCCGGACAAGGCAATAGCGGCGCCGGCTGCCGGGCGAGCGTAAAAAAGCACATTGTGTATGTTGTTCTTACGGGCATTTTCCTGGGCTTTTTCGATGGAAGGCGCAAAATCCTCCACCCCAACGACCTTAGCCGCCGCCCTGGCCAGAGGCAGGGAAAAATTACCCATTCCGCAAAACAGGTCGAGCACACGCTCTTTTCCTGTCAGGCGAGCCGCCGCAAGAAGGTCAGCGACCAGTCGGGTGTTTTGGGCGAGGTTGACCTGGGCAAACCCCCCTGGTCCATACCCCAGAGTCAATGCAGGTTCACCTACCTGGATACGAAGATCCATCTCACCATAAACCTGCAGAAGCGTCTCTTTGCGTCCGCACTGTACAAACAGTGACGCATCGAAAATATTCGCAGGCTCATTGAGCCACCGCATAAAAGCATGAATATCGGAACCGATAAAATGAAATAGGATCCTGCGTTGACCGTCGTGCCCTATCCCCAGATCGGCCTGAGGTACCTGCGCGGCAAAAGGTGACTCCCCCACCACTCTGCGAATATCGGGCAGGAGGTCATTGAGTCGGTTATCGGTAATGGGACAACGGTCAACGTCCACCACATAGTGGCTGGACGGGCGATAAAAACCGATCACAAACCCTTTTTCCGTCATGCGGCATTTGAATTGCACCCGGCTGCGATAACCCCACTCATCGGTCGCCGCAACAATGTCCTGGACACGATCCCGCTCGATGCCTGCCTGCCTTACGAGGGTTTCACGGAATAGTGTTTCCTTCCATTGCCTCTGGCAATCGTAGGGAAGATGCTGCCACTGACATCCGCCGCATTCCCCGGCAACAGGGCAAGGAGGATTCCTTCGAAGCGGGGAATGAGTCAGAATCTCGACGAGCTCGGCCTCGGCATATCTCTTTTTGTCCCGCACGACCCGGCAGCGGACAATATCTCCAGGGGCCGTAGCAGGGACAAAGACCGCTTTACCGTCTACGCGACCAACGCCGCGACCGCCGAAGACCAGTGACTCGATGCGGACGTCCAGCATCATAGGCCGGAGCCAAACAGGTGACGGACTTTTTTGGTCTTTGCCAGCTCGGAGGCTACGAATCGGGCAGGAAAATCAGGGGACTGCAGGTAAGAGAACGTGGTGCGACTGAATTCATCCATCAGAGCCTGCCTGGTCGTTTCCACGTCGGCACCAGACACACCCATCCGCTCCAGGGTACGCTTGAAGACAGCTTCGTCGCCAAGCACCACCCGTGCTCTCTGCCACTCCGAATCCGGGTCAGCAAACGCGGCGAAATACTCAGGACACAACGGGAGTCTGACGATCACATCGATGCAGATACGATGATAGTCACCGAAGTAGCGGTTTGAACGATCGAAGAACTCAACCGTCATCCCGTGGTGTAGTTTTTGTGAACGCAAAAGGGTTTTCATGCGGATCCTTTCTTTCTTCGATCTCCCTCGACCCAATCAATACGGCTGCACAATCCGTGGAGGATGCGTACCTCCCGCTCGTTCAACCCGGCCCGGCCGAAAATCCGCCTGAAAGCCCTCAGGATATGTTCCGGATTCTGCGGATCAAGAAATTCGATATCCAAAAGCGTACGGCGCAGATGGGTATAGAAACCTTCAAGGACATCGGAGGTAGCCAGTTTTTTGCGACCGGCGCTCTTCCCCTGAGCCCGCCCCAGAGCCCGGGAAGCCTCATACAGACAGAGAGACGTAGCCTGCGCCAGATTCATGGAGGGCAAAGAGTCGCTGGTCGGAATGGTGATAAAACGCTGGCAGAGGTCGAGTTCGCTGGTCAACAACCCCTTGTCCTCACGCCCGAAAACAAGCGCGATCTTGCCTTTTTCCGTCATGGGCAGATAATACTCGGCGGCTTCGTCGGGATGCAAAAAATCCTCCCGGTATTTGCCGAACCGACGAGTCGTTCCCAACGCCAGGTGACAATCGGACAAAGCGTCAGCAAGTTCCTGAAATACGTGTGCCGACTCCAGCAAGGGGCCAGCCTTCACAGCCATCCGACGCGCTTCCTCCTGAAGATGGTCGACCTGCGGATTCACCAGCCTCAGATCGGAGAAACCGAAATTCATCATGGCACGGCAGATCGACCCGATATTCAGAGCCCCTTGAGGTTCTACAAGAACCACGGCAACATTGTCCACATTCATACGTACTGACGTTCCCCGCTGGCTTTTCCAGCAATCCCGTTTAGAATATTCAGATTCGTGCCAAGCAGGTCCATCCTCCACACGCAAAGCCACAGCGGATCATTTGTGAACCCAAGTTTCTGGCCCAGAATCCTCCCCTTTTCCCTATTCATGGCCTTCATTGGCGCCGAGGAACTGGCACGCTTTCTCCGGAGCCAGAATATCCTCATTGTTCAGGAACAAACCCTGCTTGCCCTTTATCCGTTGAGAGCCCTGGCTGTCGCCGCCGTGCTCCTGCTGTACCGCAAGCGGTATACCGAGATCCGATGGGCTGAACTGCGGCAGAGCCCTGCAACCGTTTTGAGCCTGCTGACAGGACTTCTGATCGTCGCGCTTTGGATCAACCTCGACTGGGCCCCCGGATCGGGAACCGGTCCCCCAGGTTTCGACCCGAACCTGTTTTCGCAACCTGCTATCAGGGCTGCCCTCATCGGGTGCCGTCTGGCAGGAGCAGTCCTTGTCGTCCCTGTGATGGAGGAGCTGTTCTGGCGCTCCTTTTTACTCCGTTACCTGATCAAAAGTCAATTCACCAGCGTGCCTCTCGGCACCTTTACCTGGCCGTCTTTCTTCATTTCCAGCCTCCTGTTCGGTTTTGAGCATCACTACATTCTGGCCGGAGTGGTCGCCGGGATTCTCTTCAATCTGCTGCTCTACCGAACGCGCAGTCTGAGCCAGTGCATTTTTGCTCATGCCATAGCGAACCTGGCATTGGGACTCTATGTCCTTCAGACCGATCAATGGCGCTTCTGGTAATTCTCCTGTGGCATTGTTGCAACAGCTCGCCAAGGATCGGTTCTCCGCAAATCAGTGCTTTTCGCCTCAGCCCGGTACGACCATTTTCCTCGTAATGTGAGAACGTTAGAAACACAAATTGGCACATACCGCCGCGCTTTGACCCGCCGTGTCTATTTTACGACACCAACTTCCCCTACTTTTCGGTAAGACGCTTGAAAAATAACATTTTTTTCAAGGTGTCATTTTAATTTTTCCTTCCAACCCAGGCGAACAATTTCAACAAGTTATTCGTTAGCTCCCGCCAATATTCACGCGTTTTCACTCACCTCTCATGTCACACTTTCGTGCTAATGGCACAAATCTTGATATTGACAGCCGCGACACAAAAGGGAACTCCCTTACCCCGGTCCACCGCAAATCTTGTCACCAAATGAAAAATGGCTTAGGCCGTAAGATCGGAGCACCCAAAATGAAAACTCGTACCCTGTTACCGTTATTCGCTCTCGTGGCGTATCTGTGCGTCGCCTCTGCCGCTCTGGCGGCGGATGTAACCCTTGCCTGGGATCCCAATCCCTCCACGGGCGTCACCGGTTACAAGATGTACTACAAAGCAGGCTCTTCCTCGACCCCCTTTGATGGAACGGGTGCCGTAGAAGGGAACTCGCCGGTTATCCTGGGCGACACGCTCACTACGACCCTGACCGGTCTG
>QKGY01000007.1 GCA_003250235.1 Desulfuromonadaceae bacterium | reverse complement strand
GCGATCGCCATGACCCCCATCCTGATGATGACCGCCCTGGGCACCCAGGAGGACAAGATCAAGGGGCTGCAGCTCGGCGCCGATGCCTTTATCCCCAAGCCCTACAGCGTGCGGGAAGTGTGCCTGCGGGCCGAGCGGATGGTTGCCAGCCGCAAACAGCACCTGCAGGCGCGCGACGCGGCGGAGGCCGAACGGGAGCGAATGGCGGTGGACATCCAGAGCCTGCTGCTGCACGAGCTGCGCAACCACCTGCTGATCATCACCGGCTTCTCCCAGCTGCTCACCCAAGGGATGGATGAGCCGGATTCCGAGCGGCTGCATCGTTATGCGCGCTCCATCGACCGCAGCGCCCAGTATCTCTCGAACCTCTCCAACGATTTCATGCTGGTGCGCCAGGTCGAAGACCAGGGACTCGTGCTTCCCACCGAGCCGTGTCGCCTCGACGCCGTGATCGCCGACATGGTGACCCTGTTTGCCGAACCGGCCCGCGAAAAGGGCATCGTATTCGAGGGCAACTGGATGGAGGGTGCGTGGAGCGCCATGGCGCACCACGCCGCGCTGCGGGTCGTGCTGTCGAGTCTTCTCGACAATGCCGTCAAGTACAGCGATGCCCCCTCGGCCGTCCGTATCCGGCTGGGCGAAGACGGTGCCGATGCCGTCATCGAGATTGCCGATCAGGGCTGCGGCATCTCCGACGGGGAGAAGGACCGGGTGTTCGAACGCTTCTTCCGCGGCGAAGGGTCGGGGGCCAAGGTGCCCGGCAGCGGCTTGGGGCTCTACATCGCCAAGACCCTGGTGCAGGCCATGGGAGGAGCTATCCGGGCCGAACGTGAGCCGGGAGGGGGGACCTGCATGCAGGTCAGGATTCCGGCAGATCCCCGTATTTTGCAAGAGACACGATGAGGGAACCGATGCGCATTACCCTGGTCAGCGAAACCTACTTTCCCCAGATCAACGGCGTATCGCGCACCCTGGACCGCCTAGTCCGGCACCTTCGGCAGCAGGGGGATGAGATTCAACTGCTGATCCCCCGGTACGACGCCCTTTCCGATGTGCCCGACGACAGCGTGGAGATTCGCCCGTTCGACGGAGTGCGTTTCCCGCTCTACCGGGAAGTCCTGCTCCCCTTCACCCGCACCGCGACGGTGGAGAAGGCCCTTGAGGCGTTCGCTCCAGACCTGGTGCATATCGCCACCGAGGGCCCCCTGGGGCTGGCGGCCCTGCGGGCGGCACGCCGTCTCGGTCTGCCCGTCGCCAGCTCCTACCACACCAATTTTTCCACCTACCTGGGCAAATACCGCCTGTCGCTGCTGAGCCGGATGTGCTGGCGCTACCTGCGGTGGTTCCACAACGCCACAGGGGCAACCTTCTGCCCGACCCCGTCCATCCGGGCGATTCTCGAAGACAAGGGGTTTGATTCGGTACAGATCTGGAGCCGCGGCGTCGATGCGAGCCGGTTCCATCCGGAGCTGAAGGACAACGCTCTGCGATCCCAACTGGGTATCCGCCCCGGCGAGAAGGTGCTGCTCTATGTCGGCCGCCTGGCGGCGGAAAAAAATCTCGACACCCTGTTGTCCGCCTGGGAGTCCCTTCCCGCCGGGCACGGCAGCCGCCTCCTGCTGGTCGGCGACGGGCCGATGCGCGAGACCATGCAGCGGCGCTGCGACGACCGGGTGATCTTCGCCGGCTACCGCCAGGGGGAGGAGCTCGCCCGCATCTATGCGCTGGCCGATCTGTTCGTTTTTCCCTCACTGAGCGAGACCTTCGGCAACGTGATGCTCGAGGCCATGGCCTCGGGGGTTCCCGTGCTGGCGTTTCGGGCGCCCGGTCCCCAGGATGTGGTCACTCCGGGGCAGACAGGGATGCTGGTGGATGAGATCACGGCGGATGCCTTCGGGCGGGCTCTTTACGATCTGATGAGCCGTGACGACGAGCGGTGTGCCATGGGAACTCGTGCCCGCGAGTTCGCCTGTGGGCAGAACTGGCAACAGATCAACGACGGGGTGCGGCGCGTGTACGGCGAACTGGTGAAACAACATGCCGCAACCCAACCCTGTCGCACCCCCGGTACCGGCGTGAACACCCGCTGCCGGGCTCTTTGAAGGAGGATTCTATGGAACGACGAATCGCACTGAAGGATGTTTCGGCCTTTTGTGCCGCGCACATCACCCCCTGGGAGGTGTCGCTGATGCAGCGGCTGTTCACGCTACGCGAGCGCCCCTTGCTGACCCTGGTCTCGATTGCGGCGACCCGGCTGGGAGACGGCCCGCTCTGGGGCGTCGCCGGAGCCGTGTTTCTGGTCGGCGGCAATCGGCAGACCCGCATGGCCGTGGCCATCGCTGCCGTAGCCATCACCCTGTCTATTCTGCTGTTCACCCTGGTGAAGAACAGCCTGCAGCGTCCCCGGCCGTATGAGAGCTGGCCGCAGCTCTCCTGCCTGCTCGCTGCCCCGGACAAGTTTTCCTTCCCCTCCGGGCACACCATGACGGCCTTTGCCGCCTCGACGGTCTTTGCACAGCTCATCCCCGGCACAGCCCTGCTGTTTCTCCCCGTCGCGGCGCTGATCGGCTTCTCTCGCGTCTTTCTCGGACTGCACTACCCCACCGATGTTCTGGTCGGCGCCCTGGTCGGGTCCGGTATCGCATTCGGCCTGGTTCGCTTGGCGGGGATACTGGCTCTGATCTGATCTTTCACACAGTTTTCTCTTGTTTGACGGTCCCTACCAGGGTGTTGGTAGGGTATTTTTTTGTCTTTTTTGAAATTTTCCCACGTTTTGATTTCTGTTCAGGAAAAGGCAGAACCGGCGGGTTGCGCCCCGCCAGACGCCTTACTTCTCTTGCACGGCCAAGAGAAGTAAGCAAGAGAAGGCCGCCCGGCTTCCTTGCCCTTCGGGTCCCCTGCGCTGCGCAGACATTTTGGGGACGGGCAAAAACTTGCTTCGCTTCGGACATTTGCCCGTCTTTTCCCAAAATGTCCACTTCGCTCCGGCGGCGTCAGACGGGAGGGAAGCAGACCGAAAAATCAATGAACAGGTTTTAGACCGGCAGTGTGTGGCAGACCGCATCGCGAAGAGGCAGGACAGGTACAATTTAACCCGTGCGAACGCAGTGAGCCCGGGGCCGTTGATTTTCGGTGAGTCGGAGCACAGAACGTCTCTACCCGAGGAATGCCAGAGAAGTCATCGACTCTTGGCGACAGAAATAGAAAAAGCCATTTTTTGCTTACTTTTTGGTGGCTTGGCCAAAAAGTAAGGCGTCAGGCGGGGCGCAACCCGTCGGTTCTGATCTTTACCAAGCAGAAACCAAAATCAAAACCCAGGGGTCGCGGCCCCTGACGCCGCTCGCCTCTTTGCTCGCCCAAAGGGCGCCCCCTCTTCGCTCGCCTGCTTGCGCAGGTGCCCTTCGCCGCGCAGAGGTTTCGGGGCCGCTCCCATGCGCTTCGCTTAACCTCGCGGCTTGTCCCGAAACCCCCGCACGTCGAAGGCGAGTTCACAGGGGGAGGGAGTCCCTAAAAAGCCAAAAGCAATAAAAGCACAACCCCCACCCCATCTGACGCCGTCGGGGCGCAACCCGCGGGTTCTGACTTTAAGCACTCAAAATGAAAAATTGGCCAGACCCCTTGCGGGATCTGGCCAGCAGCGCCGGTTCGGGATAACCGGCAGGAGTGCTGCCTGTGACGCTTAGAAAATCACCTGAGCCTGTACCCGGAACAGATTCTCATCGTTGTTGTCGGTGAGATCGTCGGCGATCAGGGCGTAATCGGCCTGAAGCTTCAGGTTGTGCTTGTCGAAGTAGTAGTTGACG
>QKGY01000272.1 GCA_003250235.1 Desulfuromonadaceae bacterium | reverse complement strand
CATCGCCCGCAAGGAGAGCCGGATCTTTCTGCTCGATGCGGGGGAGCTTGAGACCCTCGAAGTGCGCGGCGACGGCTATGCCAAGCTGGTCCCCACGGAGCAGGCTCCCGTGCTGGAGATCAGCGGCGTGAAGATGCACATCTCGAAGGGAATCAACCCCTTCGAGAGCGCGGCGCAGATGGCGGCGCAAGCGGTGAAAGCGGGAGACCGGGTGCTCGATACCTGCAGCGGACTCGGCTACGCGGCCATCGCCGCCGCACGGATCGGCGCGCGCGAGGTGGTGACCGTCGAACTGAGTGAGACGGTCCGGGAGTTGCGCGCTCGCAACCCCTGGTCGCAGGGGCTCTCCAGTCCCGTCATCCGCCAGATCAACGGCGATGTCGGCGGGTTGATCGGCGGGTTCGCATCGGAATCCTTCGATGCGGTGATCCACGATCCGCCGCGCTTTTCCCTGGCCGGCGAACTGTATGGGGAGATCTTCTACCGGGAGCTGTACCGGGTGCTGAAGAAGCGCGGTACCCTGTTTCACTATACCGGCAACCCGCACCTGATCCGCCGTGGCAGCAGCTTCGTCGACCAGGCGGTGCAGCGGCTGCGCAAGGCCGGGTTCACCCGCGTGGAGAAGGTTGCCACCCTCATGGGCGTGCGAGCGGTCAAGTGAACGCTGTTGCACAAAGCCCCTGACGATGTGCTTTCGCCAGGGGCTTTGAGGGTTTTCTTCTTCTGTGCGGGAATGATTTTTTTATCCTTCCGAGACGGAAGCGGTTTCCTCCGCGCCGTCGTCATCCCCTTTCTTTTTCTTCCGCAGGATCGCTGCCGCAGCCAGCAGGACGCCCGGTCCGGCGCAGCCGAAGCAGGCCCCGCAGCTCCCGCCGCAGCCCGCCGACAGCATCAGGGCCCCCAGGCCGCTCCCGGCGGCCATCAGCGACCAGGTCCAGGTTTCAGCTCTTTTTGCCATAGCGCACCGCGCCTTCCTGGCAGACACGCTCGCATTCCCCGCAGGGCATGCAGGAGTGCGGGTCGATGACGGCCTTTTTGTGCCCCTTGCCTTCCATGGTGATGGCCCAGGTCGGACAGGCCGGTTTGCAGGCGCCGCAACCGGTGCATTTGTGGGTGTCGATGCGGATGCGTTTGCCCCAACGTCCGCCGATACGGTTGGCCAGGGCGTCGAGAGCCCCTACCGGGCAGAGAAAATTGCAGTAGGCCCGGCCCCCCCGGGCGAGAAACCCGAGCAGGAAGAGCAGCAACAGGTTGATGATGCCGTAGATGCGGAAGAAGTAGACCAGGTCCGCCGGATTGTAGAGCGCCCCGAAAAACCGTGGCACTGCGGCAAAGTTGCAGTAGGTGCAGCAGAGGCTGCCGAGCCCCACCGCCGGGGCGATGAGGTAGGCGGCGAGGTAGCCGTAACGCACCGGCGGCGCCGGGACGGCGCTGTAATTGATCTTGAGCCAGCGCGGTACCAGCCGGCTGCCCAGCTCGGTGGCTCCTCCCACCGGACACAGGTGACTGCACCACCAGCGCCCCAGAAAGAAAGTCGCCCCCAGGATGGCCAGAAGCAGGAGCACGCCGAGGAAGCTGCGCGCAAACCCCATCAGGAAGGCGCTGAGGCTCATCCCCTCCCGCCAGGTGAAGAACATGCGCGGGCACCAGGGACCGCAGAAATCGCCGTCGCCTGTAGAAACCTGAAAGATCAGGGCCAGGGGCGGGAGGAAGAGCAGCAGGCTGACGATCAGGATGAGGGTGCGGTGGCGTTGGAAGAAGCCCCTCGGATCCTTGGGGTTAGTGGGTTTCGTCATGGGCCCCTCCCTTTGCACGGAACGTGATCGGCATGCCGAGCACCTGCTTGCCGCTGCTCACGTCGTAAAAGGCCAGCATCTGGGCCGATCCGCGTCCCTTAGGCCCCGGCCGCTGCGACGCCTCTGCCACCGGAGCGGGAGAGGGCTCGGCAACGGGACAGCATTCCGAGGCGGCCTCCCGGGCCTGTTGGTCCGAAACCACCTGCCCTGTGGCGGCGGCCCCCGGGGCCTTGCGCTTCAGAATCACCCAGAGGGCGATGCGGTCGCGGGGTTGCACGCCGAACAGGACGTTGTCGCGGAATTGCGGCTGCCGGTGCGGCGAGAGATCGATGGCCGGTACGTTGTTGATAATCTCCACGTCCATCTCCGGCATCCCCTCGACCGCGACGCGCACGTCGCCGCGGTAAGGGGGGATCACGGTGGCCGTGGCGATCAGGGTGTAGCGGTCGCGCCCCTGGTCGAGCACGATGGGGTGGCGGGCTCTTCCGCCGTCGGCTTTGATCAGTCCCATGCTGTGGGCCGAATCGTAAAAACGGGTGGAGGCGGCGACCAGGAAGAACGCCAGCGCTCCGAGAAAAATCACAACGGTTTTAACTCGCATAGGCGTTCTCCTAGAACCGGTACGTCACCTTGCCGAAGGCCGTAATGGGGGCTCCGGGGCGGTAGGATACCTTGCCGGTGGTGTCCTTGGTGACTTCCATGGCGTAGCGTTTGTCGAAGATGTTGGCGATGTCGAAGACGATGTCCCAGGGGCCTTTCTCCCAGCCGAGCATCAGGTTGGTGAGAAACTCGTAGCCGGGGTACTTCTCGGTGTTGGCGTTGTCCATGTAGTAGGACCCCCAGGTGTTGGTGTCGATACGCGCCTTGAACCCGGAGGGGTGACGGTAGAAGGCGAACAGGCTGTACTGGTTCTCCGGGATGTAGGGCAGGGCGTTGCCGTCGCGGGAGATGTTTTCGGTGACGAAGGTTGGCGGCACGGTGGGCAGCCTTGTGGTCACCGGCTCGCTGAACGAATCGAAGGTGAAGTCGCTGTAGGTGTAGGTGCCGCCCAGCTGCACCCCGCGGATCGGCCGGGTGTGCACGGTCAGCTCGATCCCTTTCTTCTCGGTCTTGCCGGCGTTGCTGTAGGTCGATACGCCCCCTTCGGCGATGGTCTGGATGATCTCGTCGCTCACCGTCATGTAGAAGAGTGCCAGGTCGAGAGAATCCCCCTCCTCGGTGCGGGCCTTGACCCCCGTTTCATAATTGACGGTCACAGCCGGATCGAGGTGCGGGTTGGTGGAAATCTCGGAGGATTGCGGGGTCTGGAACCCGGTGGCGATGTTGCCGTAGAGGTTCACCACCTCGGTCAGCTTGAAGACCGCGCCGACGCGCGGGCTCACGTAGTTGTAGGTCTTGCTGATGTCGATATGCGGTTCGTCGGGGGTGACGTAGTTGCCGGTGCTCCAGGAGTATTCCTGGGTGATGTCGGCGGAAATGTCGAAGAGCACCTGGTCGAAGCGCACTCCGGCGTCCACCAGCCAGCTTTCGCCCAGCGAGAGCGACTCCTGCACATAGGCCCCCCATTTGGTCACCGTGTCGGCATCCTCTTCGATCTTGGCGCCCTTGCTGTCGGAGAGGGTGGCGGTGATGCGGCCGGTCAGGGGATCGCCGGTCGTGGTTTCGTAGTCGCGGTAGGCGTATTTATCCCCGTCGGAGTCGTCGACCTGTAACGCCACGCCAGTTACCAGGGTGCCCCCGATGCCGAACAGGGAATGTTTGAAGGTGAGCTGCTGGTCGGTGCCGTAGACCTGCGCGCCACCGTCGTTGATCACCCCCGGAACCGGGTGCAGGTGGTTCCAGTTCTGATAGTAGAGGATCGGTTTGAAACTCAGGGCATCGGTGATCTCCTTGGTCCCCTTCATCGAAAGGAAGTAAATCTCGCTGTAGCGGCCGCTGTGACGGAAGGGTTCGCTGGTGCGCTGGCGGATATTCTCCTCGAACTCTTCCTTGGTCAGGGCGCCGGGCAGTTGCAGGTT
>QKGY01000132.1 GCA_003250235.1 Desulfuromonadaceae bacterium | reverse complement strand
TCCGGAGACTTCCGGCTCCTGGCAGGTACGACCAGGGGATAACCCAAAACGGACTTTCGAGGTAACAACATGCGCATCCTTTCGGGAATTCAGCCATCAGGCTCGCTGCACCTGGGCAACTACTTCGGCATGATGAAGAAAATGATCGAATACCAGGAACATGAGGATCTGTTCTGCTTTATCGCCAACTACCACGCCATGACCAGCGTTTCCGACGGCAAGGCCCTCGCCCAGGGGACACTGGAAGCGGCGGCGAACTTCCTCGCCCTCGGCATGGATCCGCAGAAGAGTACTTTCTGGGTACAGTCCGATCTGCCCGAAGTCCAGGAACTGAGCTGGGTGTTGTCCAATTTCACCCCCATGGGGCTGCTGGAGCGTTGCCACAGCTACAAGGATAAAGTAGCCAAGGGAATCCAGGCCAACCACGGTCTCTTCGCCTATCCTGTGCTGATGAGTGCCGACATCCTGCTTTTCCAGAGCGACAAGGTACCGGTCGGCAAGGACCAGAAGCAGCACGTGGAAGTCACCCGGGATATCGCCATAAAGTTCAACAACGCCTACGGGGACATCTTCACCCTTCCGGAACCGGAGATCGATGAGAACGTGGCGACCGTTCCCGGCCTCGACGGGCAGAAGATGAGCAAGAGCTACGGCAACACCATCGAACTCTTCCAGCCCGAGAAGGCTCTGCGCAAAAACATCATGCGCATTGTTACCGATCCGACCCCGGTTGAAGATCCCAAAAATCCCGACACCTGCAACGTGTTCCAGATTTACCGGCTTTTTCTCGACAAACCCGGGGAAGAGGCGTTACGCAAACGATACCTTGCCGGAGGCACCGGGTACGGCGAGGTCAAGGAGGAGCTGTTCGTGACGGTGCGGGATTTCTTCGCCCCCTACGCGGAAAAACGCCAGGAGCTGCTCGATGACCCGGACGGGCTGCGAAAAATCCTGTCCGAAGGTCGCGACAAGGCCCGGTATGCGGCCAGCAAAACGTTACGGAAAGTAAGAAAGAAAACCGGGTTGACGTACTGAACCCTTGCGACGGACGTAAGCCTTGGCATACTTGAATCAGGCGTATAGAAAAGAACCCCCGGAAAACAGGGGGTCTTTTCTATACGGATCCGTCCTGTATGTGAGCAAGGAGGTGCCCATGACCGTCACCAGAAAATGGTTCTGTAGCTGCAGCGGTTCCCCCCGCGAACTCAATACGGAGAAACAGGTCGAAGAAGAGGAAGCCGCCGAACCTTTCTGCCCCCAATGCGGGGCCACGCCTTCCTCGGATCCACGCAAGACCATCAGCTACCGGGATGCGGAGACGTGGGACGATTAGTCTTCTGCACGAGTGAACAGGACAAAGGCCATGGAAGGGCGTTTACTCGCCTCCCGCATGGCAAACTGCATGCTTTCAAAATGCCATCCCTGCGCACAGGTCTCATTGATAATCGTTTCGAGGGCTTCGTCCGTAACGATATTGGCTTCCACAACCTTGTATTTCACCATAACTGACATTCCCCTAACCCGTAAAGTGAGTTCCCCACGATGGCGATCGCCGGAAGTCCCAAAAAATTAGCCAAAGACATTGCCGAAGGGTTCTTGAGCCTCACTCCGAGCATGCTGCGCCAGTACAGCGCCGCCGACCTCAAGACCATCCTGACCCATCTGGCCATCGTCGCCAGGGAATTGCGAGGGGAGACAATCCCACTTGAAGACGTCATGGCGATCAAGGCCCGAAACATGAAACTCACCCGCATCAGCCAGAACGATATGGTCATCCGCGCCTACGGCAAAAAAATGCGCATTCCCCTGTAACGGCCTACCCCGGCCTGCCGCGCACCGAAGAAGCAAGCCTGCAGACGGCGGCCAGGTCGCACCGCTCGCAGGCTTTCCCTTTCTTCCCCGTGCATCCCCCGCTGATCCCCATGTGGGCCAGGGCGAAATCAAAGCGTATCGGATCTTCGGGATCCAGGCGCCGTAACTGCCCGGTGATTTCGACAGCCATCTTCCAATCCGGGGTCTTGCGGTCTGATAGCCCCAGCAGTCGGGAGATGCGGGCCGTATGCGTATCGAGAGGCAGCACCAGCCGGGCCGCAGAGACCGATTTCCATTGCCCCAGGTCCACCCCGTCATCGGGCCGAACCATCCAGCGAAGAAACATGCACAGACGCTTGCACGCGCTGCCGGCTTTCGGGCTGGGGAAAAAATAACGTACACCGGCATCCCGGGGAAGAACCCCTCCCGCATAAATCGGCGAAACATCCAGAATCTTGGCCCGGGCGGTGAACGCGTCCAGAGCGTCGGCCACCGTCTGCCCCCCTTCATCCCCGCTGGAAAAATACCGTTCGAGAGACCCCTCCGTCTCAAACATCTGCCGCAGCATCCAGAAGAGACACGCCAGATCGTCGCCGGAATTAAAACGATGCTTGAAACCGGCCAAATACTTACGGTCACGGCCGGGATTAAAGTTCGTGACGAACTCCCCCGGTCGATCCCCCATCCGTCCCAAAAGATCTTCCAGATTACGCAGAATGATCCCCACCCTGCCATAGGCCAGAGAGGCGGCAAGAAATCCTACGACTTCCCGATCGACGGCGTTGTTAAACCGGCGAGGAAACTGGAGGGGATCATTCGCCAGGAAATCAGCGCCCCGCAGGGCTAACGCATTTTCAAGGATGTCCTTCAGGTTCATGCCCTTAAATTATCACAAAGACAAAAAGTGCGACAAAACAAAACATCCGCCTCACACGCTTGGGATGATTTACCAGCCATAGCAAAACAATTTTATACCCACAATGCGTTATTTTTTAACTTATTGTAAGAACAGCTATAATTCTATCCATAGGGGGTTTCAAGGGGCGAAACGGCGGATTTAGCCAAAGTTTTCTGTTGACATAATTTTAGAACGACGTATTATTACGCGAAAAAAGAAAACCAACATAATGCAAATTTTACCAAACCCCAAAGGTTTCAAGAGCGACATATCAAAAAATCGTTTAAATTTTGATTCAAAAAGGGCTCTCTTCCCTCAGAGAGCCGGGCGCATCGAGAGGAGGTGACCCCGCAACACATTCGCCCTTGGATTTCCGGTACGCGCTGCCGCAGGCCGCAGTATCCTTTGACTGTTTGCAACACATTCCACAAGAGAACAACGAGCGAAAAGGAGCAACGAAATGGGACACGGACCCGCCGTCAAGCTGGGCAAAGATAATGCCCAAAGTTATAAAACCACCATAGGCGTCTGGATGTTTATCGCCTACACCATCACCTATGCCGGTTTTGTCGTTATCAATGCCGTCAAACCCTCCCTCATGGAAAAAGTCGTTTTCGGACAAACCCTGGCAGTCGTTTACGGCTTCGCCCTCCTGGGTTTCGCCCTGGTCTTGGCAGTTATCTACAACCGGCTCTGCAACGCTGCAGAAGCCCGTATGAATAAATAAGGGAGGGGCCTCAATGATCTACCATACTTCACCTCTGGCAATCGGCCTCTTCTTCTGTTTCGTGGCCTTCGTTCTCGGACTCTCCTTCTATCTGGCCCGCCGGACCACGTCGTCCGCCGGCTACTACGCAGCCGGTGGCAACATCCACTGGTTCACCAACGGCATCGCCTTTGCCGGCGACTATCTCTCCGCTGCCAGCTTCCTCGGGATCTGCGGCATGATCGCCACCGCCGGTTACGATGGCTGGATGTACGCCATCGGTTACCTGGCCGGCTGGATGGTCGCCCTGTTCCTGGTTGCCGAGCCGATGAAGCGCCTGGGCAAATACACCTTTACGGACGCCCTCGACTCCAAGTTCAACTCCAAGGGCATCCAGCTGATGGCCGCTATCAGCACCCTGTGCGTCTC
>QKGY01000337.1 GCA_003250235.1 Desulfuromonadaceae bacterium | reverse complement strand
CTATTCGGATCATGATTCAGATCTTGGGTAAAAGAAGAAACAACTCCAGAGTGGTCAAATCTGGAATTGCGCGCCTTCATTATACCAAAACGCACAATGAAACTCTTCTTTGAAAGAAGCAGGAGATTAAAAAGAACCGTAACCGCGGACCGCGGGACAGGCGCTGAAACGCCGCAAGTGCTCTTCGCAAAAATAACGGCCATCCAAGCGTTCAGCATGAGAAACACAGTACGCCGTCTCTTTTTCACTCAGTAACTGACCACACAGGGCACAAACGTTCTGTGCAGGCAACTCCCTCCCATCGTTCGCCGGGATATCCATAAAAAGATCATCCTTTAAAATCATTTGTTATCGGAATACCGCGCGCTGCAATGATTTCATTCTTACCCCTGTGCGATCAGGGGTGTCAACTTTTATCCAGAAAACTGTCAATCCCCTATTTATGATGGCCAAAAACGGCCAGATGGGTTGTTTTTTGCCTGAAATAGAATAAAAGGATAGATGCATACCTGAAAGATGGCTTGCTTGACGGGTGTCAATCCAGGGGTATTTTAAAAGAAACTTGGAAGAATCGGCTCCTTGGCACTGCCATTGCTTTACAGGAGGCATCAATTAAACACGGTTATTTTCGCAACACCCCTAACCACAATCTGCTTGACAAGAACCAGGTCGCTGGCTATGGTTCATTTTACTTTAATTAAACTGGAGGATTGATTGTTTTTTTATAAATTGCCTATATTTTCAGTAAGATCAAATAGGCGAATGAATTACACAAGAGGTAACATTTAATCAAACTAAAAAACTATTTTAAAGGAAGGAACGTTGCCATGTCCAAACGACAAGACGCGCTGGACTATCACAGTACCGGCCGAAAAGGCAAAATCGAGGTCATCACCACCAAGCCCTGCGCCACCAGCAGAGACCTCTCGCTTGCCTACAGCCCCGGCGTCGCCGAACCCTGCCTTGAAATCGAAAAAAACCCCAATGATGCCTATAAATACACCGCCAAGGGAAATCTTGTCGCTGTCGTATCCAACGGAACGGCCGTATTGGGACTCGGCGACATCGGCGCCCTTGCCGGCAAACCGGTTATGGAAGGGAAAGGGGTTCTTTTCAAACGCTTCGCCGATGTGGATGTCTTCGACATCGAACTCGACACCAAGGACCCTGATGAAATCATCCGCACGGTAAAACTGCTCGAACCCACTTTTGGCGGGATCAACCTGGAAGACATCAAGGGCCCCGAGTGCTTCTACATTGAAGAAGAACTCAAAAAGACCATGAACATCCCCGTCTTTCACGACGACCAGCATGGCACGGCGATCATTGCCAATGCCGGTCTTATCAACGCCCTGGAGATTATCGGCAAGAAAATTGAGGATGTGCGTATTGTCGTCAACGGGGCCGGCGCCGCAGGCATCGCCTGCGCGAACATGGCCCTGACTCTCGGTGCCCGTAAGGAGAACCTGTACCTGTGCGACAGTAAAGGGGTCATCTTCACGGGTCGCACGGAAGGTATGAACGAATACAAAGAGCGGCTCGCCAACGATACGGAATTCCGCACTCTGGAAGACGCCATGGCCGGGGCCGACGTCTTTTTTGGGGTCTCCGTCAAAGGGGCCGTAACCCGTGAAATGGTTGCTTCCATGGCGAAAGATCCCATTATCTTCGCCATGGCCAACCCCGATCCGGAGATCACCCCCGACGAAGCCACCTCGGTTCGCAAGGACGTCATCATCGGAACGGGACGCAGCGACTACAACAACCAGGTCAACAACGTGCTGTGCTTCCCCTTCCTGTTCCGGGGCGCTCTTGACACCCATGCCAGCGCCATCAACGACGAGATGAAGATGGCTGCCGTCAAGGCCCTTGCCGGGCTGGCGAAGCAAGACGTTCCCGACTCGGTCCGCAAGGCCTACGGCAACGTCGAAATCAAGTTCGGCCGCGAATACCTCATTCCCAAACCTTTTGACCCCAGGGTGCTCCTCCACGTCGCTCCTGCTGTCGCCCAGGCGGCCATGGAAAGTGGTGTTGCCCGGCGCCCCATCGAAAACATGGAGCGCTATCGGGAATCCCTCGAGGCTCTCCAGGGCCGCTCCAAAGAGATCATGCGCGCCCTCATCAATAAAGCCAAAGCCAACCCCAAGCGCATAGTATTCCCCGAGGGCGAGGACGAAAAAATTCTGCGCGCAGCCCAGATCCTGATCGACGAGAAAATCGCCATCCCCGTGCTGCTTGGGTTTAAAGATGAAATCGAGGCCAAAATCAAGGAACTGGGTCTGGATCTTTCCAATGTTGAAATCATTAACACCATGCGCAGCGCCAAGGCCGACCACTATACAAACCTGCTTTTTCAGCAAAGGCAGCGTAAAGGGGTTACTCTTGCGGAATCTTCTCGGCTGATCAAGAAAAACCGCAATTACTACGGCGCCATGATGGTCAAAATGGGGGACGCGGACGCGTTGCTCTCCGGTGTCGGACACCACTACCCCGATGTCATTCGTCCCGCCCTCGAGGTCATCGGCAAGCAGGAAGGGCTGTCGAAGGTTCACGGCCTCTATATGATGGTATTCAAAAAAGACGTTGTCTTCTGTGCCGACACCACGGTGACCATCGAACCGACAGCAGAAGAGCTGGCGGAGACGGCTATTCTCTCAGCCCAAAAAGCCAGACATTTTGAAGTCGAGCCGCGGATCGCCATGCTCTCGTTCTCGAACTTCGGCAGCACCGAGCATCCTCTGGCTCTTAAGGTGAAACGGGCTACCACACTGGTCAAGGAATGGGCTCCGGATCTGAACGTCGACGGGGAGATTCAAGCCAATGTGGCCCTCGACCCGGAGCTCATCGCCAAGCAATATCCCTTTTCCAACCTAAAGGGTAACGCCAACGTGATGATCTTCCCTGATCTCCAGTCGGGCAATATTGCCTACAAGCTTCTCGCCAAACTGGGCGGTGCAGAAGCGGTTGGACCGATCCTTATGGGAATGAAAAAGCCCGTCCACGTTCTGCAACGTGGTGATGACGTCGCGGATATCGTCAACATGGCAGCTGTTGCGGTCGTCGATGCCCAGGAGGCAGCCATTGCCTGATTGCTGACCGGTTCACCGATCTAAGGAGAAACGTAAAGGGGGAGCGTTGCCGCTCCCCCTTTACGTTTCTCCCCCTTCCCCCTTCCCTCGCAAGACCTTTCCTGTTAAGATGGCGCCAACTTTTGACCACGGAGACTTTAAACATGTACTATCAGAGCACACGCGGGAAAATTCGCGGCCTATCCTTTAAAGACGCCGTCATGATGGGACTTGCCGACGACGGAGGATTGCTCCTTCCCGAATCGATTCCGACTTTGAGTCCTGGCGATATTGCCGCCTTTTCGAAATTAGCCTACCCGGAACTGGCGTTTCAGATTCTATCCCGGTTTGTCGGGGATATTCCCTCGGCAGATCTTAAAGCACTCATCGACCGTTCGTACCAGAGTTTTTCGCATCCTGAAATCACCCCGGTGGAACACAAGGACGGTGTTTACATTCTCGAACTCTTCCACGGCCCCACCCTTGCTTTCAAAGACGTAGCCCTGCAGTTTCTCGGCAACCTGTTCGAATACCTGCTGCGCGAACGAGGCGAAAAGATGAATATCCTTGGAGCCACTTCCGGGGATACGGGAAGCGCAGCCATCTACGGGGTGCGCGGGAAAGAAAACATCAACATCTTCATTCTGCACCCGCATGGAAAGGTCTCCCCGATTCAGGAACTGCAGATGACGACGGTGGTTGACCCCAACGTGTTCAACTTGGCCATCAAAGGAACGTTTGACGATGGGCAACGCATCGTCAAAGAGGCGTTCGGCGACCTGGAATTCAAAGAAAAACATGCTCTCGGCGCTGTCAATTCCATCAACTGGGCTCGCGTACTGGCCCAGGTTGTCTATTATTTCTATGCTTTCGGGCGGGTCAGTCTTCAAACGGGATGTCGTGAGATCTATTTCAGCGTGCCGACGGGCAATTTCGGCGATATTTTCGCCGGTTATGTAGCCAAGAGAATGGGCCTGCCCATCAAGAAGCTCATCCTGGCAACAAACGAAAACAATATCCTGTCCCGATTTGTCCGGAACGGCGACTACAGCATCGACAAGGTGGTCCAGACCCATTCGCCGTCCATGGATATACAACTGGCAAGCAATTTCGAGCGCTACCTGTATTATCTTTTCAATCAGGACTCTGAGCGGATTGTCGAGGCGATGGCTCTGCTTCAGAAAACCGGAAAACTGAGTTTCGGTTCCGAAGACATGGATCGGGTCGCCGAAGATTTTCTAGCTCTGTCCGTTGATGATGCCCAGACCCTGCAAACCATACGGGATTTTCACGCATCGACAGGATATATTCTCGACCCCCACACCGCAGTAGGCGTTAAAGCCGGTCGCGAACTTGCAGGCGGAGAGGTACCAGTTGTCTGCCTGGCAACCGCTCATCCGGCAAAATTTTCCGACGCAGTGCGAAAAGCTATTGGACTCGAACCGCAAAGACCTTCTTCCTTGGAAGGAATCGAGAATAAAGAAAAACGATGCGTTGTCATTGACGCCGATACACGGAGAGTCAAAGAGTTCGTTCAGAACAACGCTATCTGACACGAATCTGCCTTCCCGCATTTTTTGCCTTTTGAACACAAAAAAAGCCCCCGGAAAATTCCGGGGGCTTTTCTTTTGAGCGAAAGCTGACGGATCAGCAATCGTAGTACAGAGCGAACTCGAGGGGAACCGGACGCATACGAACCGGATTGACCTCGGCATCGGTCTTGTACTCGATCCATTTTTCGATGAGGTCTTCAGTGAAGACATCCCCTTTGAGCAGGAAGGCGTGGTCCTCTTTAAGGGCCTCAAGAGCCTCCTGCAGAGTCCCGGCAACGCTCGGGATATCTTTGAGCTCTTCGGGAGACAGACCGTAGATGTCCTTGTCCAGAGGCTCGCCCGGATCGATCTTGTTCTCGATGCCGTCGAGACCGGCCATCATCATGGCGGAGAAAGCCAGGTAGCCGTTGCAGGACGGATCGGGAGTGCGGTACTCGACGCGCTTCGCTTTGGGGTTGCTGGTAACAGGGATACGCAGCGAAGCAGAGCGGTTACGGTTGGAGTAGGCCAGGTTAACAGGAGCTTCAAAACCGGGAACCAAGCGCTTGTAGGAGTTGGTGCTGGGGTTGGTGAAAGCGCACAGGGCCTTGGCGTGCTTCATGATGCCGCCGATGTAGTACATGGCCAGTTTAGAGAGTCCGCCGTAGCCGTCACCAGCAAAGAGATTTACGCCGTCTTTCCACAGCGACTGGTGGCAGTGCATCCCGGAACCGTTATCGCCGAAAAGGGGCTTGGGCATAAAGGTAACGGTTTTGCCGTTGCGAATGGCTACGTTCTTGATGATGTACTTGAACCACTGCAAGGTATCACCCATGCCGAGCAGGGTGTCAAAACGCATGTCGATTTCGCACTGACCGCCGGTGGCCACTTCGTGGTGAGAAGCTTCGATGCGCATGCCAACACTCTGCAGTACCTGCACCATCTCGTTACGCAGGTCAATCAGAGAGTCAGTAGGAGCGCAGGGGAAATAGCCTTCTTTGTGGCGGGGCTTGTAGCCGAGGTTGGGGAATTCTTCACGGCCGGTATTCCATGCCCCTTCAGACGAATCAACCGAATAGAAGGACTGGTTGGCCGAAGAAGCGTAACGTACGTCGTCGAAAACGAAGAACTCAGGCTCCGGACCAAAATAGGCGGTATCGGCGATGCCGGTCGACTTCAGGTAAGCTTCTGCCTTTTTGGCAACAAAGCGGGGGTCGCGGGTGTAGCCTTCTTTGGTGATCGGATCGATGATGTTGCAGATCAAGCTCAGGGTCGTGACTTCAACGAAAGGATCGATTTTAGCGGTGGTCGGATCAGGCATAATCAGCATGTCGCTGTTATGGATGGGCTGCCAGCCACGGATCGAGGAGCCGTCGAAACCAACGCCCTCTTCAAAGATCTCCTCACCGAACTCGCTGATCGGGGTAGAGAAATGCTGCCAGATCCCGATAAAATCGAGGAATTTGTAATCGACCATTTCGACTTTGTTCTCGGTTGCAAACGCTACAACTTCTCTCGGCGTCATCCTTTTTTTCTCCTTTAAGGTAAGTTTTGTCCGCCCCCCAAGGGCCAGACACACAAAATTTTCAGGATGTGAAACCCTGGATTAAAGGGCATCGTCTCCGCGCTCGCCTGTCCGAATACGGAGGACTTCATCAACAGGTGTCACAAAAATCTTACCGTCGCCGATCCTTCCGGTGCGGGCCGCTTCGGCAATGACATCGACAACCTGAGAAACCATGTCGTCTTTTACAATGATTTCCATCTTGATCTTGGGAATAAAGTCAACAACATACTCGGCTCCGCGGTACAGCTCGGTGTGGCCTTTTTGCCGTCCGAATCCTTTTACCTCACTGACGGTAATCCCCTGAATGCCAATTTCATTCAATGCTTCTTTAACCTCGTCGAGCTTAAAAGGCTTGATAATCGCCTCGACCTTCCTCATCTCGGTACCTCCCAGGATGTATTTTGGCCTTCCAATCGGTCTTTCTCAACAACCCGGGTAAGGACAAGGCCAGGGGTTTAAACCCGAACCCGGGGGCACTGAAAACAATAGCAAATTGTTTGCCTAAATCCAGAAAAAAACTCTACCGGTATAACCTCAAGAAATATAATGATTTTATTTTCAAACATCGGTCCACGGAAAAGTATCGCAAGCCCCGAATGACCATCTTTTAATCATGCAACTCATCAAGTGTTCAAATCTTGCGCAACCCATTAAAGAGGTCGGGAAAAGTGTCGCCAGCACAGAAAGCCACCCGATCATCGTGAGCGGCAGGATAGCGACGAATCCAGTCGCAAAACATCCGCCACTCTTCTTCAAAGTTAGGCGTAAAAACCTTGGTTCCCAACGAATTTTCAATGTCGCAGACACGCCAAAACCGCACGGTCGCGATTTCATCCCGACAGAACCGGATATCCCCGTCATAACGGGCCAGATACGTCATCACATTTTCGGATTCGATCTCGTTCCGCATACGTGACGGGTAGAGACAAGTCAGCGGAATTCCCGTGATTCCCAGTTCTTCTTGCATCTCGCGGTAGGCCGCTGTCAGATAATCCTCCCCTGGGTCCAGATGACCTCCGACGCTGGTATCCCATTTTCCGGGTTGAATATCCTTGGTTACCGAACGCTTTTGCAGAAGAAGCTCTCCGCGGCTATTAAATACGAGGACGTGGGCAACCCGATGAACCAGGCGTGGATCACCGTGGCATTGGGAACGAGGTGCCTGGCCAATGACCCGATCTTCGTCGTCGACGATATCGAAAAATTCCGTTTTCTTCTTGGAGGGCACCATGTATCGATCCCGGCCTCACCCATTTGCCTATTTACGGTCGAAAAAAGGGCTTTTGCCGGATACGGACAAGGGGATCCCATAGGCGATGCGCACCTCGGAACCGAGAAGACCCATTTCCAAAGCAGCCTTACCGGCCGTATACATGACCCTATTATCAAGTCTCATATCCGCGGCACGACTCACCGCCGCGCCGACGGCAATCCCCAGATCTCCGGAATTAAACGAGCAGGTCCCGCCTGCTTTGACCATGTCCGCGCAATCAGCAAACCCGCAAAAACCGCAATGAGGCAATCCCAACGGCTCTTTGCGAGTCCCCAGGAGCACGACAACTTCAACCTTTTCGAGGTTGCCGGCGTCACGGGAAAAAATAGCCATAGAATCACGTTCGGCAATTTCGAGCATTTTTATCCGCAGGGATTCTTTGTCCTCGCCGCTGAGTATCGCTGTCACGAGGAGGTCTTTCCCTTTGCCCTTTGGAGCAGTCCGGGCGGCAATGCAAAGCAGTTCGGCAGCATGCATTACCCCACGGCTTTCAGCCTCGTGATTCATCAACAGCATGGGATCCCCCCTCAAGTAGCTCTCATCTTCGGAAGGCCGCTATCATACCTCAGAGTCTGCCATGCACCAAATAAAAAACAGGCCCTTAAATGCGGCCTGTTTTCGAATATCGCTTTTTGAGCCATTTAATGTAAAGAACGCCTTTCTCTGCCCGACCAAATCCAATCAGCATGCGTACGCAGGGAATCCCGATCGACCTCTACCCACCCTTCGTGACGGCAGAACATTGCCACACGGCCGGAGGAAAGAAGGGCGTCCAAAAGGCTGGGGTGGACGAGGTCAAAGGTTCCGCTACGGTAATAAATGGGGATCATCATGGCTTGCTCCCTTTTATGGATATTTTTATCATATATCCTACCGCTGAAATAGAATTCCACAAGGTTTTGACCGCACCCCTACAGACAAAACTCATCCCCCTGCTGCGAATTCTCCAAGAAAATCCGAGACTCGCTTCAACTTGACGGAACCCAGGGCCTTCATAATGGAAAAGGGCACCCGCTCAACACCACAACTTTGGCCGATGTCCCGTTCCATACCCAACCAAAGATGCGCTGTCATTTCGGCGTCGGCGAGAGCCCTGTGAAAAGAACCCTCCACGGGGAGATTCTTATAGCGGACGAGGGTTTCCAACTTATGATTGGGAGCATCAGGATAGACACGTCGCGCGACCAGCATTGAACAGGCAAACTCTTGCACACACGCCAAACCGACACGGGCCCATTCAGCCGCGAGAAAACGACTATCAAACGAGGCATTGTGAGCTACCAGCGAGTTGTTTCCGACAAACCGTGCAAACGCCCGCATCACTTCTCGTGAATCGGGGGCGGATCGGAGCATCGCGTTGGTGATCCCCGTATAAGATTCAATAAAGGGGGACACCAAGAGACCTGAATTCACAAGACTTTGAAACCGCTCAACGATCTGTCCGTCACTGATCCGGACCGCTCCGACTTCAATGACGCGATCCCCACGATCCGGCGCCATTCCGCTGGTTTCAAAATCAAGAACGATGATGCTCGGTTGATTCACAGCGCGCTCCATAACCTCCGTAATTTACAAAAAACTCCATACTCATAGTTACAAGCCGCATTGTGGCATACACCTGGCTTTGCCGCCAGAAAACTCTTCCCGTCAATAGACACCCACCAGGTTGGAGAGTTTACGTAGTCAAAAAATGAGATGAACTGAAAAAACCATGAAAGATTTTAGACATGAAGGCACGCATGTCACTAGAGGAACATGGCCCTACACACTGAGCCAGCAATGGCCCAGTGTGCCGCATTAAACATGCCACCATTGACACACATATATGTATCTGCATTGGCACACACAAAACAACCCGTAAAAATAGTCTTTAATTTCAAGCGACTACACATGGCGAACGAACTGGCACGTCTCTGGCATCTCACACTATCAGCGCGCGACCGGACACGTTGTCTGCCAACCGTAATCCAACTGCAATGAAAGGATGAGCCATGAACAACTTCGAAAAACAAGGCCAGAATGTCGGACTGTTCGCATTCTTCTCAGCCCTCACCATGTCGATCATCATCGGGGCCACAGGATTTATCTGCCTGGTTATGAGCCTCGCACTACATTGATGACAGAGTGGAACCAACCAAAGGCCCTGCGCCGCCAGAAAATAGCTGGCGGCGCTCCAACAACCAATCGTTCCGCAACGGTGTGAAGACTCTGTTATAATTAAAAAAAGAGCGACAGGGAGGCAACCTTTTCCTCTTTGCATACCGCATTCACCGAGTACGCGAATGATTCCTACGAACCGAACCGGCTTGGTCCTGATCATTGAAGACGACCCAAACACCTCGTCCCTCGTTGAAACGTATCTGAAGCGAGAAGGATTCCAGACACGCGTGGCCGCTGACGGAGAACGCGGGTTGGAACTGGCGCAACGGCTTCAACCTGTCTTTGTCGTTCTGGATGTCATGCTCCCCAGGATGGACGGATGGGATGTCTGTCGCGCGCTGAGACGATTTTCCGAAGTTCCGATTCTGCTTCTGACAGCCCGTGAGGAAGAAATTGATCGTGTCCTCGGTCTGTCCCTGGGCGCCGATGACTACGTGGTCAAACCTTTCAGCCCCAGAGAGCTGGTAGAACGCGTCAAAGCCATCCTGAGACGAACCGGATCCACCACCAACGTCATGCAGCCAAACATGCTCGTTTCTGGATCTCTGTGCCTTGACCCTGCCAGGCATCGTGTGACCGTCAATAACATTCCAGTCGAGCTGACGGCAGCCGAGTTCAAACTCCTGCAGATCCTGATGAGTTCGCCGGGACGCGTCTTCTCCCGAGACGAGTTGATCCAACGCTTTTATCCCCAAGGGGAAACCGTTGTGGATCGGGTTATTGACGTCCATATCGGCAAGCTTCGGCAGAAGATTGAAAAGGACCCGTCCAATCCATACTACATTCTCACCGTTCGCGGGTTCGGATATCGCTTTACAGACGGGGGGAATCCATGAAGCGACACCTCCTGTGGAAACTTCTTCTCATCAATATCCTTCCTGTCATTGCCGTGATCATCCTGGTGATCTGGCTGGCAATCGACCAATTGGCTGCCGATTACTTCATGGCACTCATGAACAAGTACGATGTCTCTCTCACCGAGACCCACCAGATGTTTCTCACAGCGGTTCATCGCTACCTGTTATGGGCGACCCTTGCCGCTCTGGCGCTGGCGATGGTTTTAAGCTATCTGCTGACCAGGCGGGTTCTTCGTCCCCTGGCTCAGATGACAGCCATCACCCGTCAATTCGCCGTCGGGCACTATACGGATCGCGTGTTGATCACCTCACACGATGAGGTGGGACAACTGGGCGAAGCGTTCAATCGCATGGCGGACAGCCTGGAGCGCATCGAGAAGCTCCGTAAGACCATGGTCGCCGATGTCGCCCACGAGTTGCGCACGCCATTGACCAATCTCAGGGGATATCTTGAGGCCCTCAGCGATGAGGTCATCCCGCCGAGCAAAACCACCTTCAGCATGCTGGAAGACGAAACCCTGCGGCTTGTGCATTTGGTGGAGAGCCTTCATCAGTTGGCAAAGGCGGATGCGGCCAAAGCCCATCTGACCCGTGAAACCCTCAGCATGAGAGAACTCATTGAGCAGATGCTGCCTCTTTACCAGCTTCCATTCGCCAGCAAGAACATCACATTGGAAACCGACTATACCCACGAATCCGATACGGTTCGCGTTGACAGGGATAAAATGCTTCAAGCCATCCGCAATCTACTCGACAATGCCTGCCGATATACGCCCGACTCCGGTCGGATGGTCATCGTCACCCGCCGAACGGAGGAGGGTTTCATGGTGCGATTTACCAACAGCGGACAGGCCATTGACAAAGCCGATCTGCCTCTTATCTTCGAGCGCTTTTTCCAGACGGACCGCTCCCGCTCCCGGGAGAAGGGAGGAGCCGGCATTGGACTGGCGATCGTCAAGGAGCTGATCGAGGCGCACGGAGGTCACGTTGGAGCAGAGAGCTCTCCGGGAGAAAACACAATCTGGATTCTTCTGCCGGAGTGATTCCATATCCACCCCACTTCCTTACCCCAATTTACTCTCCGGGGAACTCAGCTTTCTGTTGACAGAATTTTCATTTTTAGGCACAGTTCAGCATCATGAACACAATTCTTCCCGCAAAATTCGAAAACACGTACGTCAATGTCCGGTTCGTTCGCTGGCACAGGGCGACGTGCGACCGAGGAGCGGGAGGTTAGAGAGACGTTTAACGTCACCCGTCGCGTTTTCCGGAGGCCGCAGATGTTATCAATCTGCGGCCTTCTTTTTTTAAGGAGTCCACCGAACCATGAGTTCTTCTCCCAGATCCGTACCCTCAGCCTACCTTGGCGTCATCCTCATCTGGACCACAACGCCTTTGGCAATCAAGTGGAGTTCTGAGGGGGCGCCGTTCCTCTTCGGTCTCTTGGGCCGCATGGTTATCGGTTCCATCCTCTGTGCGTGGCTTCTGATCCTTCAGCGCAAAAAGTTTCCCCTGCACACGAAGGCTCTTCAGACCTATTTCGCCGCCGGCACCGGCATCTGGGGATCGATGACCCTGGTTTACTGGGGCGCCCAATTCATCCCATCAGGATGGATATCGGTCATTTTCGGTCTCAATCCCATCCTCACCGGTGTGTTTGCATCGTTTCTGCTAGGGGAAAAAGGGATCTCGCCTTCCAAACTCCTTGGATCGGTTTTGGGGGTGTTCGGACTGATCATGATTTTCGGAGGGGGGATATCTCTTGGCCCCCAATCTGTTACGGGGCTCGCCGCCATTTTTGTCGCCACAACCCTGTATTGCGTCAGTGCCGTATGGGTAAAGCGCATCGGTGCCGATATCGCCGCATTGGCGACCACCACAGGAGCCGTTGTCGTGGCCAGTGCCCTGATTGCCCTCACATGGGCTCTCTGGGGGGGCATTGCCTGGCCGCAGTTGATCCCTTTCAGGGCCGCGATGGCCATTGTCTATCTGGGTGTGTTCGGCTCCGTTATGGGGTTTATTCTGTACTACCACGTACTCAGGCACGTTGAAGCCACGCGCGTCGCCTTGATCACTCTGGTCACACCGGTATCCGCCCTGATGCTCGGCTGCTTTCTGAATCATGAACCCGTGACGCCGACCGTCCTCTGGGGGACGGGCAGTATTCTTCTTGGATTGGTCTGTTTTGAGTTCGGTGGTACGGCAGCCATCCTGAGGCGACTTTTTCGCGGTCGTTGTACACGGCAGTTGAGACCATGATAAAAAAAATGACCGGGGTATTCAAAACCCCGGTCATTTCAATGTTCTTCCAGCTCTTTACCACTCCGGTATTTTATCTGAAGACAGGGCTTTTTTACCCCAGCCGAGATCTGGGGCAGATGAGAAGATTTCGCAAAAAAAACTGCGACCCGATCGTCTCAGTGTTTTAGGGATGTTGGTCAGCCGTTTCCCTCGATTTCCACAGATGGGCAAGCAGCGCGGTCAAGCCGATGGCGATCAGCAGACGAACCCCCAACATGATCCAGGCATTTCCACCGATGACGACAAACACCAGGGTATCTTCAATCACAGCGTGGCAGGTCGCCAGGAACAACCCCATAAGAAAGAGCTCCCTGCGAGGCAACTTCTTTTCCTGAGCGACGCGAATAATAATCCCCGCCCCGTAGGCGATCCCGAGAAAAATACCGGTAAACAGAGGGACCGCGGCATCGCGGCTGAGCCCCATGCCCCGCATGAGAGGATCGACGGCTTGTCCCGCGCGTCGGAATACGGGCAGATAACGAAGCACCTCAAAAATTGTAACCAGGGGTACGATAATCAGCAGAAGTTTGAGCGCCAGCTTCATAGCGCCAATCATTGCAGGGATAAGCGCTTCCATCAGGCGCCCCACACCTGATGGAGACCCTGCATCGTCAAACCCGCAAGCACGGCAATCAAGACACGGGCCGCCGTCAGGACCCCTCCCCGCGCTCCCGTCGAGCCGAGAACGCCCCCTTCAAGCAGCAGGTTATGAGCAATCCCCATCATCAGTCCGCATTGAGTAATCTGCCAGGGAGACAAGTCCAGGGGTGCCATGATGGCAATCGCCGCATAGAGATTGAGAAGAAACCCGGCGATAAAGGCAAAAGCCACTTCGCCCGGCAGTCCGAAAAGCTGCATCAGAGGTGAAAACCAGCTGCCAATCAGCTCGATAACCGAACTTCCCTTAAGCAGGTCGACGGCAACATACAAAGGAAGAACGAACTTGAGAAGCTTAACGGTTGTCTGAAGTCCGGCCCGAAGCCCGGTACGAATCCGCTCGGGGACGGAAGGAATGGGTGCCGTTGCATAAGATGTCATGGAAGAACCTGATAACGGAACGAGGGCTCTAGAAGTTCGGCAGCCATCCGATCGAGAGGGAGCGTCTCCCTCAGCAAGGGGCCTGCTGCCGCGTAAATATTTTCAGAATAAGCGCCTGGGCGGCGATAAATGATGACCTGCGTATCGGAAACGCCGGACAGGTTCTGCAGACGCTGCAAGGCGTCTTCAAAATAGCCGATACGATCGACGAGACCGAGGTCCTTGGCCGAAACGGCATCAAAAACGGTGCCCTTGCCGACCTGATCAAGTGTGCCTTTTTTCAGACCACGCCGCTCGGCGACAAGATCCATGAAGCGCCGATGCAGGCGATCGACGATACCCTGCATGATGGCCGTCTCCTCCGGGGTGTTGGCTCGCAGGGGCGACCAGAAATCCTTGAGGACACCGCTTTTGACACTTTCGTTGCCGATCCCCCACTTGTCCAGCAATTCGGCGACATTGAGCTTGTAGGCGATGACCCCGACTCCTCCGACCATGGAGGTGGG
>QKGY01000073.1 GCA_003250235.1 Desulfuromonadaceae bacterium | reverse complement strand
GCATGATTCAGGGAATCCGAGAACACGGTGTCCCGAGGGCCGAAAAGCCCTTGCAGAATCCCCGTATTGGCCGCGTAGCCCGAGTTGAACAGGAGGGCCGCTTCGCACCCTTTGAAACAGGCAATCCGCTCTTCCAGATCCGCATGGGCCTTCATACTGCCGGAGATCAGCCGGCTCCCACCTGAGCCAACACCCCAGTCCCTCGAGGCTTTCGAAGCGGCTTCGATCAGGGCCGGATGATTGGCCAGTCCTAGGTAATTGTTGCTGCACAGCAGCAGGACTTTGCGTCCATCGAGCAGTACGTTTGCGGCCTGCGCTCCTTCGACGGTTCGTAACGCCCGCAACATTCCTTGAGAGCTCAGTTCGTTGAGTTCATTTTTCCAGAGATTCATAAAAGGCGCCGACCGTCAGGGTCCCTTGAATCGCCCCCAGGTTGCAGGCAAGCCAGGGGGTTGTCTCGAGATATCGAATCAGGTCCTGCAAACGGGAATTACCCATGGGGGATACAAAAAAGGCTCTACCGCCCAGTGTCGAGTGCAGCGGCTTCATATGCGGAAACCGCACATAGCCGAACCGGGGCGTCGCCACATAGCCGGCGGTATAATCCGGATCGTCCGACCAGCACAGCTCCGCGACAATTCCTTCGGCGGAGATCACCTTGCCGGCCAGGGTCAGCGCTTCGCGAACATGATCGTTGTTGAGCCCGCAGGCGTCGAGTTTTGCCTCGAGGATCTCCCGGGTCTCGGCAGTCATCCCCAGGCGGCTGACACGAACGCCGCGCCGGGCATCCGGTTCAAGCCTCTGCCCGGTAAGGGCGTCGACGAGCATGGCTCCTCGCATGGTTCCACCGCCGGCAGCCGGCCCGTTGCACAAGGATTTCATCGCTTCGTCGGCGGCGACTGCGGAGACACCTGCTGCGTGAAGCAGGGCCTTGGCCACCTGCCTCCCCATTTCAAAGGTGTCGACCTGAACGGTACGCAGTCCGGGTAAAGTCCCTCGAACCACCTGGGCCTGAGCAATATTTTCAATACTGATGCGGATCGCATCAGCCCGGCCCCTGGAATGCTCAAGAGCCCGCCGGGCCAGAGCCGCCGCCAAGGCGTCGATTTCTCCCACCCCGGCCAGTTGCTCCGCACCGGACAGATGCTCCCCTGAGAGGGTAGCCAACATGCGAATACTGTAAAGGTCCGTGTCCATGGAGGCGAAGCTATCATGGGGCCGCACCATTGTCAACCACAACAGAATACATAGTTGACATGTGATTTTAGCCAACGTTGGACATCCCGTCGAGAGCGCCCGTCAAATAATGGACGAGGTCTCTTGACCTTTTCAACCGGCCACCTGTATAAGGGAAACCATCTTCCCGGGGGAATACGTCCGCATGCTTTATACCTCAGCCTTCGTCACCATGTTTGTCGCCAACCTGGCTACCGTGGCGTCATTTACGCTTTTTTTCCTCTTCCCCCTCTTCATCGCAAACCATGGTGGAGATCCCCAGGATATCGGCATCATTATGGGCACCTTTGCCCTGGCTTCCGCGTTCTGCCGCCCGTGGATTTCCGACATGATCGACCGCCTGGGCCGAAAGAAAAGCTATACGATCGGCTGCCTGCTGCTCACCCTCATGCCGCTTTTCTACCTGTTCTTCAACGGACCACTGAATCATTTTTATCCGGCGCTCCTGGCCGTACGGGTCCTTCACGGCATAGGCACCGCCATTTGCTTTACCACTGTTTTTACCTACATGGGCGATATCATCCCGCGCGAGCGGCTCAATGAAGGGCTCGGCATGTTCGGGGTATCCGGACTTATCGGGCTCGCGATCGGCCCGTCTCTCGGAGAATACGTCCTCAAGCATGCGGGTTTTTCCTCTTTCTTCCTTACCTCTGCAGCCTTGGCATTGCTGGGACTTCTGGCACAGCTTCCCCTGAAAGATACGACCGGCACCACAACGGAAGGCGGGGCTCTGAACTTCTTCGCCCTACTCACCCAGCGTAAGCATCAGCTCGTTGCCATTCTGGCCGCTTTGTTCGGCGTAGGCCAGGCGGCCGTGGGTAATTTTGTCGCCCCACTTGCCGAGGCAAGAACACTGCCGCATATTTTTTTGTTTTACACCGCCTATGCGATAGCCGCCGTTGCAGTGCGCTTTGCCGGGGGACGGCTGGCCGACCGACTGGGGGAACGCCGTCTTTTGCCCTGGGCCCTGCTGATCACCGGGTCTGGACTCATGGTTCTGGCATGGATCACAAGCGATCCGGGGCTGGCTTTGGCCGGCGCCCTTTGCGGCGGAGGCCATGGTCTCCTCTTCCCTTCGCTCAACAGTCTGGCTATCAGGAATGAACCCTTTCATCTGCGTGGAAAGATCACCGGGATTTTCACCGGCGGGATCGACTTCGGGATTTTCTTCGGATCCTTTCTCTTGGGGCGTATCGGTGATGTGGCCGGCATGTCAGCTCTGTTCGCCGTCGCTTCTGCCGCACTTCTGATCGGGCTTCCCATCTATCGGCACCAGCGTACCCACATCGTATGAAACCGGCCGTTCTTCAAACTGTGACATGGCACAGTAATGCCCGCCCCAGTCATGGTCATGACACACTTCAAAAAACCGCGTTCACCCTCAAGACAGGCATTGAAAAGAGTAAATTATTCTTTGATTCCCGAGATTTCCAGAATAGAACGGACGCTCCCATCAGAAGGTCGCAGTGGCACAAACTTCGGCATGACTTTTGGATGAAAAAAAGCAAAATACAAGTTTCGAAGTCTCCCCCCACGCGGGAAATACCAGCAACCAAGCGAAACCGTGCCTTGGTCTGCCTGCAAAATCCCAGGATTTTCAAGGCACAAAATTTGTCGTCAGATCAGCATTTGTCGGCACCTTTTTGTGCAGAACCGGTTTACAACGAACTTCGGATAACGGCTTTTCATGTTGCACAAACAAGATGAACTGGCCTCGAGGCTAGAGAAAATAAACCCGGTGCAGAAGGGATGGATCTCCATCGGCCTCTCCCTGCTGCATGAGGAGCGTTTTGCGCCCTGCGACCTGTATCGCAAGGTCAGTGACCATTTGTGGCGCGTCGGAGAGCCCGAATTTGTCCTTTTCGCCGGCAAGGGTCTCCCTTTCGGGCACAACATCCAGCAGAACCTGGCTTTTTACGGAATCCGCAATCTTTATATCCGCGAAAAGGACGCTCATCTCTATTACAACTACATCCAGCAGGTCACCCAGGAGATCCTGAACGATCCGATCAGTTCTCCGGAAAAAAAAGCCGGAGCCGTCTATGGCTGCTGCCGCGAAATCCTGCGGAAAGTCTATGATGACCCGCGATCTTCATTTCTGAAAATGGCCGAAACGATGATCAACCCGACGGTTGATTTGATTCTGGGGGATGAAAGGACGACCGGATGTCTGGTCAAACTTGCCGGTTATGACAACAATACCTTCACCCACTGCACCAATGTCGGCATCTTCGGGATCGCCCTGGCGAAATCGTATTACGGAATTCGGGCCGAGGAAGAAATCCGCAAGCTCGGGTCGGGTTTTTTTCTCCACGATCTCGGCAAATGTCAGATTCCCCTGGAGATCATCAACAAGCCGGGCCCCCTTACTGACGCTGAACGGGAAATCGTCAAACAGCATCCCCTCACCGGGCTGGAAATCCTCAAAAAGAACTCTACCATCAGTGACGAGGCCAAGCTGATCGCTGCTCAGCACCACGAACGCGACGACGGCAAAGGATATACCAGCGGTCTTAGCCGGGTGGAAATCCACCCCTATGCCCGGATATGCCGCATTGCCGACATCTACGAAGCGCTCACCTCCGATCGCTCCTATCACAAACGGCGCTCGACCTTTGAAGCGCTGAAGATACT
>QKGY01000261.1 GCA_003250235.1 Desulfuromonadaceae bacterium | reverse complement strand
CCGATACAGGGCGTCCAGCCCGCCGCAAAGGAAAGGCCGATGAGAAACGTCCCGCCGAAGCCGGCCGGCCTCTGCTGGATTTGCAGCCGTTTTTCCCTCAACAGGGCGCTGAAATGAAAAAGACCGCTCAGATGCACCCCGAAGAGGAAGATGAGCAGGCCGCCAGCCTTCTGCAGCCAGCCAAACCCCTCCTGAAGGTACTGCTGGAAACCGAAGGAAAGGACCCCGAGCAGCACACCAAGACCGATGAAGACAATCGAGAAGCCGGTGATGAAGCTCAAGCAGTGGTAAAAGACCGTCAGACGCAGCTTCGGGCTGGGATGTGGCTTTTGCAGTTGGTCGAAGGTGATTCCGGAAATATAGGTGATGTAAGAAGGAATTATAGCCAGGACACAAGGAGAGAAGAAGGAGAGTAACCCGGCTGTGAATGCGATCCAGAAGGTGATGTTAGTAGGAACATCCATCGATCCCGTTCTCCCTGCTGTGGAGGGCCCCTTAGTCCTCCGCCACCGGAAATTGGTCCCGGTAAAGAGCGATTCAAGTCAAAGTGTCTTCAATCAAGGATAGCAGATAACTTGCCGGTGCATGAATCGAGGATTTTGCCATGGATATGACAGCCATCGCCCCCCTTCTGTCTTTACAACCTATAGCCCGATGATAACTTTATAAGTATCGAAAACGTCCTGTCGATGATGCAGGGAGGTCGGGCGGCACCGCCAGGGACATGGCGATTTGACTTGACGACTAAGCTCAATCCTCTCCTCATCCCCCTAAGGGAGGATCTGCCGTGAGATCGCTGATCGCAGTTCTTCTCGCCGTTTTGCTGCTCCCTGTTGCAGCTTTTGCAGGAGAGTGGCCCCCGGTTGTCCCCTCGGCCAAGGACAAATGCCCTGTGTGCGGTATGGTCTCCGCGGCCTTTCCCGATTTTTTGTCGCAGATCATCTTCGCCGATGGCAGCTATGTGACTTTCGATGGTCCCAAGGACATGTTCCGCTACCTGTTGAGACGAAAGGATGGGAAGACAATCGGCGTCATTTACGTCAAGGACTATTACAGCCTCAATTATATTGACGCCCGCCAAGCCTTTTTCGTCACTGGCAGTGACGTCTACGGTCCCATGGGAAAGGAGCTCATTCCCTTCTCGGACAAGGAGGATGCCAAAGTTTTCAAGAAGGACCACCGCGGAAGGGAGATCTTGCACTTCAAGGATGTCACTGCGGAGAAGTTGAATCAGCCGGATACCTCGCCATGAGAAAAGCGGACTTTTTCCTGGCCTGCATAGCCCTGGGTTTTTCCCTGCTTGCCCTCATGTTTGTCCACTCCGCCCTGGCGCGGAGGGAGGCTGCTTCCAATCTGAGGGCCAAGGCCAAAATGGTGGCAAAGATGGGTTTGACAGATCTGTGCCTCTTTACCGAGGCGCGCTACACCCGCCATCCAGTCATGGCCGACCTGAACACCCCCTTTCAGGACTATCCTATGTCCATTGAACACTATCCGTCCGGTGCTCTCCTGCCTGTGCCACGTCACTTGACGGGGAAAGGCGGGTACTGACTGTCGATGCCGGGGTTTCAGAAGCAAAAATATCTTATCGACTTCACCCTTTCGGCCCTGCTCCGGCGCAAAGGGAAGAATACTGCCCTGGTCTTGGTATACGCACTGGTCGTCTTTGTGTTGGCATCGGTGCTTTTTTTCACCCAGGCCCTGAGGCGAGAGGCCGCCCTCGTCCTTGCCGGCGCCCCGGAGATCGTCGTGCAGCGACTTACCGCTGGCCGCCATGATCTCATCCCCGAGAGCTATGCCGATGCCATCAGAAATATCAGAGGAGTGAGTGATGTGAGCCCTAGGCTCTGGGGCTATTACTACGACCCCGTCTTCGGGGCAAACTTCACGTTGCTCGTCCCCCAGGAGTTCCCCTACGGCAGGGGCAATATAGTCATCGGTCAAGGCGTGGCCGAAGTCAGCCGGTCCTCGATCGACAATATCCTGCCCTTCTGGACGCATGAGGGCAGATTGACCAGTTTCAAGATCGCTGAAATCTTCTCTTCCGATTCGCAATTGATTTCCGCCGACTTAATCCTGATTTCGGAGCCGGATTTTAGATCCCTCTTCGGTCTTGCCGAGGGGGTTGCCACCAATCTGGTGCTCACAGTGAAAAACGCCAAAGAACGTCCGATTGTCGCTGCCAAGATCAAGAAGCTGCTGCCCGACACCCGGCCCATCATCAGGGACGAGATATTACGGACCTACGATTCTCTCTTCAACTGGCGCAGTGGCATCCTGCTGGTTGTTCTGGCCGGGGCCGGTCTGGCTTTCATCATCTTCGCCTGGGACAAGGCTACGGGACTGAGTGCCGAGGAGAGGCGGGAGATCGGCATTCTCAAGGCAATCGGCTGGGAAACCTCCGATGTCATCCTGATGAAGTTCTGGGAAGGAGGCATCATCTCCCTGACCTCCTTTCTCAGCGGGGTACTGCTGGCCTACGTTCATGTCTTCTTCACCTCCTCGTTTCTTTTCGAGCCGGTGCTCAAAGGCTGGGCGGTCATCTACCCCGAATTCAAGTTGGTCCCCTTTGTCGATGCTTTTCACATTGCAACGCTCTTTTTCCTGACCGTGGTTCCCTATACTCTGGCCACCATCGTTCCCGCCTGGCGGGCGGCCATCGTCGACCCCGATGCGGTTTTGAGGACCTGAACCGTGCAGAGGCATGGCTGAGATGATTGAACTGATCGATACTCGTAAAGTTTTCAATGTGGGCAAGCCCAACGAATTTACGGCGGTCCACGATGTCAGCCTGTGCATCCCCTCGTCCCGGGTTACCGTTCTGAAGGGGCCGAGCGGTTCGGGCAAGACGACCCTGCTGAGCCTTGTCGGTTGTATGGCCCGGCCTACCTCGGGCCGAATCATGCTGTCCTCTGTGAGGTTACATTCTCCCCTCTGGGAGTTTTCCGGTGGGGAGGTGTCAAGCCTTCCGGAGAGGTTTCTCACTGAGATAAGGCGCCATACATTCGGATTTATCTTCCAGCAGTATCATCTGATCCGAGGGTTGTCGGCGCTGGAAAACGTCATGCTTCCCGCCTACCCCCGCGGAGAGCCTTATGGAATATTGAAACGACGGGCCATGGCTCTGCTCGATCAGTTCGGCATCGGCGGCAAGGCCGCCTCCAGGATGGAATGGCTCTCCGGCGGCGAAGCACAGCGGTTGGCCATCGCCCGGGCGCTGATCAACGATCCGCAGGCGATCATTGCTGATGAGCCGACCGCTCACCTCGACTCCCGTCTCTCGGAAGAACTCATGGCGATACTGCTCGGCCTTCGCGACCAGGGGAAAACGGTCATCATCGCCAGCCACGATCCCATCGTCTGTGATTCGCAGAGGGTGGACGGAGTAGTCGAGCTTCGGGACGGGCGTGTTGTCAGCACCACCTAGGAAGGCCATGGGGCACGCCGCGGAACGGCACGTTGCACCTTGACTAGGGTCCGGCGCCTGAAGATCGGCGCAGCATGCCAGTATGGAGACTCATGATCCTTCATCCGGCCATCATCGCGCTGCTGTCCACATCGGCTATCGCCGCCGGCATGCTCCTCTATGCCTGCTCCGGTGCGGTCCGGATTCTCATACACTGGGATCTCTGCAGCGGCAGCGAAGTGCAACTGAGGCTGGAGCGGAAAACCTACCTCATCTCCACCATCCTCTGCTGCTTGTTCGCTCTTCAGATAGCTTCGCTGTTCCTTTTCATCTTTACCGCCGACAACATACATCCCCTTTTCGTCGGTGCTATGTGTGCGGCCGGTACCCTGAACCTCAACGGCTACGGCTACCCGGCACTGTTGCTGAAGGTGGCCACGGCGCTGCTGGCCGGACTCTGGCTGCTGCTCAACCACG
>QKGY01000278.1 GCA_003250235.1 Desulfuromonadaceae bacterium | reverse complement strand
ACGGAGGCGTTCTTCCAGATTGCCGCCAGGACAGTGCGCGGGATCCACCCACAGGGGATCGCGCGTGGTGGCGGCCAGATCCTTGACTTTGAACGTATCGTGCTTGGCCGAGAGTTTCCAGTGGATCAGCTTCAGGGGGTCGCCTTCGCGATAGTCGTGAATCCGTTCGACATCCCCTTCGGACCCCCGAATGCCGGATTCCTGCTCCCCGTGACGTGTTTTCCCTCCGGGGCTCAGGGGAGGCGGGCATTTGCGGGGCGCCGGGAACACGGTCATCTGCCCCTGCGGTGGCAGGGTCTTGTAACGCCGGAAGAAGTTGATGGGGAAGATGGACCGCACGGTGATCCCGGGCAGGGGGCGGTTCCCCCGGCCGCGAAAGGTCATGGCCACCTGTCCCGTATCCCCCTGCCGGGCCGGTAGGATGGGGAACAGGACCCTTGCTTCGCCATCATTGAGCAGGACTTCGATCAGGCAGGCGGGCAGACGTCCGCGGCCGTTTTTCAGCGTGACGCCGACCAGCGTGGGGAGGCCGTCGTACAGTTCCTCGGCAAGCTCAAGCCGAACCTCGAGGCGATCGAGGTTGCGCTTGCCGAGAACCCCCGAAACGGCCATGAATCCCAGCAGCGCGGAAACGAGCAGATAGATGAGGTTGTTGCCCGTGTTAACGGCACCGAAGCCCAGGATCAGGGTGATGAGAATGTAGAGGGCTCCCGCCTTGGTGAGCTTTAGGCCAAAGGAACCGGAATGTTTTTGAGGACGGATTGCAGGACCTCCTCTTTGCTCAAGGTTTCGTTTTCAGGGGCGAGAATGAGTCGGTGCGCACCCACCGGGCCGGCCACCGCCTTGACGTCCTCCGGGATGACGTAGTCGCGGTTTTCCAGGTAGGCAGCCGCCTTGGCGGCCTCGCCGAGGCTGATTCCCCCCCGGCTGGAGATTCCGGACAGAATGAGGGGGTGATTCCTGGTGGCGGCGATGATCGCAAAAATATAGTCGACAATTTTGTCGGAGAGGCGGACCTCGCTTCGGACCACCTGACGGGCGGAGCGGATGTCCTCCAGGGAGATCAGGGGCTGGATCTGGCGGATCTCCTCGCGAATGCTTCCGCCTTTGATAATGGATTTTTCCACATCCTCCGGAGGATAGCCGACCCCCGTGGTGACGAGAAAGCGGTCGAGCTGGGATTCGGGCAGCGGATAGGTGCCGACCTGCTCCAACGGATTCTGTGTGGCGATGACCACGAAGGGGTCGGGCAGGCTGTGGGTCACCCCTTCCACGGTGACGCGCATCTCCTCCATCGCTTCGAGCAGGGCGCTCTGGGTTTTGGGCATGGCCCGGTTGATCTCGTCGACGAGGACGATGTTGTTGAAGACAGGTCCCGGCACAAAGGTGAAGCGCCCTTCGTTGCGATCGTAGATCGACAGCCCGGTGATATCCGACGGCAGCAGATCGCTGGTGCACTGAATCCTGCCGAAGCTCAAGCCCAGGGCATTGGCCAGGGCCAGGGCCAGGGTGGTTTTTCCCAGGCCGGGGATATCTTCGAGGAGCAGATGCCCGCCGGAGAGCAGAGTGATCATCGCCAGCTTGATGGCGCGGATTTTCCCCCGCAGATAGCTGCCGGAAAGGGTGTCGATGATATGGGTGATCTCGGGATGCTTTTGCAGGGACATGAGGTCTTTCCTGGGTCTGGCCCGGCAACGAAGCAGCCGTTGCCCACGCCTGGATAATGGGAATGATGAAATGGATTCGCGCTTCAGTATATCATCGCTGTGACACGGATGGCCAGTTCGGGGCGTATGGCATAGCCATTATTCGATATTTTCCTGGTTGAGGACCACCAGGTAGCCATCCGGATCGTGCAGCCAGAGTTCGGCTCTGTTGAACTGGCGGTCTTCGAGTTCATAGAGGATATGCATCTGTCTTCGGTCGATGATGCGGCGCAGAGGGGCTAGGTCGTCCACGGAAAAATCGAGGCTGACGCCGACGCCCAGAGGATGCCTGTCCAGATTCTGAAACAGCCCGGGGTGCAGAGCCTCCAGAACGGGAAGTTCGCGAAACAGGAGCGTGGCGGGCCCGTGACGCAGGATCAGGACGGGCGGATGATCGGGGGCCGGAATGAGGCGTTCGATCGACATCTGCAGGATCTCCCCGTAAAAATGGGCGGTTGTATCCAGATCCTGAACGGCGAGGGTGAGGGTAAAGCCAGGTCTCATGTCCATGTATCCTTTCGGGGAATCCTGTGTGCAACCCCTCATTGGCAGGAATCGACCGCAGGTATCCGTTACATTGACGGCTCAGGAAGAGCTGTGCTTTAATCGAGCTTTGTCAGGAAGACAGGTCTGCCATGATTAAAGCATATCTGGCCTTGGGTTCCAATCTCGGAGATCGCCTTTCGCTGCTTCGCCAGGCGCGCGACAGGCTGTCCTGCTCCGAGGAGATTCGTGTGGTTGCCAGTTCCGGCCTGTATCAGACGAATCCTGTCGGCGGCCCGGAGGGGCAGGAACCCTATCTCAACGCCGTGCTGGAGATTGATACCTGCCTTTCGGCCGACACCCTGCTGAAGCGGCTTCATCAGATCGAAGCCGATCTTGGCAGGGAGCGTAAGGTTCGCTGGGGAGCCCGCACGGTCGATATCGATCTATTGTTTTATGGGGAAGAGGTCAGGAGTGACCCCGAGTTGACGATTCCCCACCCTCGACTGCATCTGCGCCGATTCGTTCTTTTGCCTCTGGCGGAACTGGCCCCGCAGCGGCTGCACCCGCTTGAAGCCCGCACGGTGCGTCAGATGCTGGAAGCCCTTCCTGCAGAAGGGGGGGAGACTCTCTTTTTGCGAATATGGTGAATTCATGATCCGCTTCCTTTTATTGGGTCTGCTGTTTTTTGTCGGCTACACCGTGCTCAGCACGGTTTTCAGAATCCTTGGCGGATTCCGGCGCGAGATTCCTCCCGAGAAAAGTCATCAGGGAGAAGACATGGTGCGGGATCCGCACTGCGGGACCTACGTTCCCCGTAGCGATGCGGTGAGCAAGAGTGTCAAGGGCAAAAAAGTCTATTTCTGCTCGACCGAATGTCGGGATGCGTACAAGGGCGAATAGTTTGGCCGACCGACGCCTCCATTGCACATTCCCCTATCTCTGCTATCAATAAAAGGCACTGTTCGCTACTGATCTGTGTCGGTTTTCGGAAGAAGGGAGCATCCCATGGGAAAAATGCTGCTGGTTTGGCTTCTGGTGCTGCTGCCGTCATCCGCTGCCCTGGCTTATGACGCCACATCGGGGTGTGTCCGTTGTCACGGCGATCTTGCCAAGATGCAGGATCTCGGTGCCGAAGCCCTGTATCTCGATCCGGCGCAGGTGGACCTTGAGGTGAATATGAAGGGGGTGCCAACCTGTGTCGATTGCCACCAGGGAGACCCCACGGCCGTGACGGCCGAAGTCGCCCACAGCGGAATGCCCCGGCCTCTGCTCATGGTCAACGGAAAAGGGCTGGCAGGTCAGGCCGTAACCCGCCAGACGGTAGGTCTCTCTCCCCTCGAACCGCAGGGTGAGGGGCCTTCGGCGTTGGTGCCCAAGATGGACCCCGCCCTGGCGGCCAAGGCGGGGATCACCAAGGTCAGTGGAATTTACTGGCATGACCGGGATCCGGTACGCTTCTCCTATCGGCCTGACATCGCCAAGGCCACCTGCGGCAAGTGCCATAAAGTCGCCACCGAGGACTTCAATCACTCCAGCATGGGGCAACTGCATTTCCAGAGGGCCAACCGCAGCTTCTCCGAGGCGCTGCCCGGGCCCCATAACTGCGGGGCCTGGTTCGGAGACAACTACGCCCGCATTGCTGCCGACACCAGTGTCCCCTTCTCCGAGGCACAGAATGCCTCGGGGGATCGCAACTGCAACCAATGCCATCCGGGTTGCAACGACTGTCATTTCAAGCCGTTCAAGGGGCAGGGCCGGCATCTGTTCGGTCAGCCGGAACCGGTCTCCTGCTACGGCGGCCAACGGGGCACCATCTGTCATGCCGGTCCCATGGAAAGACGGCGCGGCGCGGGCTTTCTGCGGGATGAGTACGCTTTCCCCGGGACGCTCTATGCCGGGGCCCACAAAGAGCAGGGGCTCGATTGCCTCGATTGTCACTCCATGAAGCGTCATGATCCGGGGTTCACGGCCAGTCCCCAGGCGAGAGCCTCCTGCCGTCGCTGCCATGCCGAGATCGTCGATGCGGTAGCGAATTCGGACCATGCCAACGTCGATTGCGCCTCCTGCCATATCGACGAGGTGGGAGGATATCAGTTCACCTTCTGGGGCCCCGGAGACTGGTCGGGGATGGAAACCCCCTACGCCAAGCACGCGGGGTATTACGGCGTCAGGGACTTTCCCACCCTGATCCGCAACCCTGAAGGGCGCTGGCTCCCCTACAAGCCTTATCCTATGGCGGTTCTCAACCAGAAAAAGGGACTCGACCCCACCGGGGTGGTGTTCCGGGAGATCCCGTCACGGCTTATCCCCGCTCAACCCGACGTTGGCGAAGAGACAGCTTTTACCGTTTCCCGCAAAGCCACCCAGACCAACGATGCCCTGATCATTGCCGGAACACGGGATGAGCTTCCGGGTGGCAAGGCCATATTGTGGATCCAGATGGACAAGATCAGCCATGCCCTGGGCTACGGCCGTGACTGCGAAGGCTGTCACGCCAGCCATGCCCAGCAGGCGATCTCCGATTTTCGTTACGGGGACAGCCGTAATGTCACGGCGCCTTTCACGGGCAGCTATCGGATCATTGCCGATGAAAAGGGGATGCGCTTCGAGAATCTCCACACGACGGACATCAAGGTCAAGGAGGGGCGCAAGGTGGAGGATTTCGCTCCCTTTGTGGCGTTCCCACCCGATGCGTGGAACATCCAGGGGATTGATTTCTCTCTTCCTTTCGACGACACCCGTTATGCCAAGTCCCGGGCCGACCTGGAGGCTTTTGTCCAGCAGCTCGATGCCTTGCAGAAGGCTGCCGCCGGCCATGAGGATCGTTTGAAGGAACTGTCCCGGGTCAGGGCCGTGTCTTACCATAATCTGAAAGCGGCTCGGGATCTTCTGGCTTCGACAGAGGACGGACACCGTTAAACGAATAACGCTTTGCCCTTCGACATCTCTTGTGGGATGATTCGCAGGGAGACAACCCATACCCAACACTGAGAAGGAGTTTAACCCCCATGAAGTTTTTTATCGATACGGCTGAGGTTGAGGAAATCCGCCAAGCCCATGATCTCGGTCTGGTGGACGGCGTCACCACCAACCCCTCGCTGATTGCCAAAAGCGGCCGCGATTTCAAAGAAGTCATTACGGAGATCGTTTCCATCGTCGATGGACCGATTTCCGCCGAAGTCGTCTCCCTGGATGCCCCCGGAATGGTCCGGGAGGGCAAGGAACTGGCGGCAATCAGCCCCAATATCGTCGTCAAGGTTCCGATGATCGAAGAAGGGCTTAAGGCCACGCGGATTTTCGCCGAGGAAGGAATCCGCACCAATGTGACCCTGGCGTTCTCCCCTCTTCAAGCCCTGCTGGCCGCCAAGGCCGGAGCGACCTACGTCTCACCCTTTGTCGGGCGGCTCGACGATATCGGCCACGACGGCATGGACGGTGTCGAACAGATTCGCACCATCTTCGACAACTACGGCTTCGGCACCGAGATCATTGTCGCGTCGGTCCGCAGTCCTCTGCATGTGTTGAATGCCGCGCTGATCGGCGCCGACATTTGCACGATTCCTTTCTCGGTGATTCGCCAGCTGGCCAAGCATCCCCTGACGGACATCGGCATCGAGAAATTCCTGGCCGACTGGAAAAAAGCCAAGAAATAGCTGAAACCCAGCCCGTCGTATCGACGGATCGGACTGGCCCGCCCGAGGATCTCTGGTACACTTGACCCCAGAGATTCTCGGGCTTTTTTCTGGAGGCGTATGCATCGCGAACTGGACGATCTGATGGGAAAAGAGGTTGAAGTTCGTACCCCCGACCTCGTTTACCGGGGACGCCTCATCGAGGTCAGCGAGGAGCTGCTTTTTGTGCGGGGGCAGATGACCGTTCACCAGATTCCGATGGACCGTGTGGCCGACGTGCGATTGAGGCGTGTACCGCCAGAGAAAAAGGTGGCCGAAGATGGTAAGACCAGTTGACAGAGCCCTCTCTTTGTGATGTGAATAACCGGAAAAGATCTCGTTTTACCTTTATTCTCTATGAGTTAAGAAATCTCTTAAAAGGTAGGAGTATCTTTTGCTTGGTCAGGCCAATTTTGGCCGTTTTCGGCCTGATGTGGGCCGGCCACCGTCAGGTTCGGGCGCATAAACGTCCCTGACCGCTGGTTTTCGGCATCACGGCGGGTTGGCACTGGCTTTGCTTTGAGGTTTATCAGTTTCCGGGGTGCTCTCCGACCGGTCGGTCGAAGAGTTCCGGACACCATCCCCCCCCTTCCAGCGAGGAGCCTATGAATATTCACGAGTATCAGGCCAAGGAGATTCTGAGTAACTTCGACATTCCCGTACCCCGTGGACGTGTTGCGCTGACGGCGGACCAGGTGGAGCGGGCTGCCAAGATGATGGGGGGAACCTGTGTCGTCAAGGCCCAGATTTACGCCGGCGGGCGGGGCAAGGCGGGCGGGGTTCAGCTGGTGCATCACCCCGAACAAGCCCACGAACTGGCCAAGGAACTCTTCGGAAAGCGACTCGTCACCCCGCAGACCGGGCCGGAAGGGCTCAAGGTGCGACGGATCCTGGTCGAAGAAGCGGTCGGAATCGCCCGCGAGTTCTATCTTTCCATCACTCTGGATCGCAGCACTTCCCGCTACTGCCTCATTGCGTCGGCCGAAGGGGGTGTGGATATTGAGGAGACGGCGACCAAATCCCCGGAAAAAATATACAAGCTGACCATCGACCCCTATACCGGGTTGCGTCCTTACCAGGCCAGAAAGATCTCCCTGGCGCTGGGCCTGAACGGAAGTCTGAGCGAAGACTGCGTCAACCTGATCTTGAATCTGTACCGTTGCGTTCTGGAGAAGGATTGCTCCCTGGTGGAGATCAATCCTCTGGTCGTCACGCGGGCCGGCTGGCTGCTGGCCATGGACGCCAAAATCAATTTTGACGACAACGCCATCTTCCGTCACTGGGAATACCACGACATGATGGACTACTCCCAGCTCGATCCCCTGGAGATCAGCGCCGGCAAGTTCGATCTCGCCTATATCAAGCTTACCGGAAATATCGGCTGTATGGTCAATGGCGCCGGGCTCGCCATGGCGACCCTCGACGTCCTCAAGGAGAACGGCGGCGAGCCAGCCAACTTCCTTGACGTGGGAGGCGGAGCCACCCGGGAGAAGGTGGCGGAAGCCTTCAAGATCATCCTGCAGGACAAGGATGTCAAAGGGGTGTTCGTCAACATCTTCGGCGGGATCATGCGCTGTGACGTCATCGCCCAGGGAATTATTGAGGCGGCCTCCGAAGTGCAGTGCACCCTGCCGATCGTGGTGCGTATGGACGGATCCCAGGTGGAGGAAGGCAAAAAGCTGCTTCTCGATTCGGGACTCAATGTCAAGTGCGTCGATTTTCTGGGTGCCGGAGCGGAGACCATCGTCCAGATGCTGGCTGAGGCCAAGGCCTGAATGTGTGCGGGAAAAGGCTGTTTTGACCAGAAAACACCAACCTATCCGGAGAGAGCACTATGTCCATACTGATCAATAAAGAGTCCAAGATTGTTGTCCAGGGTATTACGGGCAAGGCGGGTCTGTTTCACACTAAACAATGCCGGGATTACGGAGCCAGGATCGTTGCCGGCGTGACCCCCGGCAAAGGGGGCATCCACGTCGAGGGCATCCCCGTGTTCGATACCATGGAGGAAGCGGTCCGTATCACCGGCGCCAATGTCTCGATGATCTTTGTCCCGCCGCCGGGTGCGGCGGATGCCATTCTCGAAGCCTGCGCCAGTGGCATTGAACTGGCCATTTGTATTACCGAAGGGGTGCCCATCAAAGATATGGTCATGGCCAAAAGGGTCGTCGATGACAGCAAGACCCTGCTGGTCGGCCCCAACTGTCCCGGGGTTATCACGCCGGGTGAATGCAAGGTGGGCATCATGCCTGGATATATCCACAAGCCGGGCAAAATTGGTGTGGTGTCGCGAAGCGGCACTCTGACCTATGAAGCGGTCAAGCAGTTGAGCGATGCCGGACTCGGTCAGTCAACGTGTGTCGGGATCGGCGGCGATCCCATTATCGGCATGAAATTCATCGATGTTCTCAAGCGTTTCAATGACGATCCGGATACTGACGGGGTCTTCATGATCGGGGAAATCGGCGGTGGCGCCGAGGAGGATGCCGCGGAGTGGATCAAGAAAAACATGAAGAAACCTGTGGCCGCCTTTATTGCCGGAGTCACGGCCCCTCCCGGAAAGCGCATGGGACATGCCGGCGCCATTATCACCGGCGGCAAAGGCAAGGCGGTGGACAAGATCGAAGCCCTGAAAAATGCCGGTGTTCTCGTTGCGCAGAGTCCGACCAAGATGGGTGAGGCCATGATGGCCGCCATGAAAGCAAAAAAGAAGAAATAATCAAACGATCTCGTGCAAACAAGGGCCGGTTAGCAACCGGCCCTTGTTTTTTCCGGGTTCAACGCGTTTGGCGTTGGTGAGTTAAAGTTGACTTTACCGGGCATCCCCCTTTATCATTTTAGTTTGTGAAAAGACTCGTTGAGGGTCGCGATCGGCAGCCTGCGGCTGTCGCGGATGAGAAAAGGAAGGTACCATGGCCATATTGCCCATACGACATTACCCGGACCCGGTGCTTAAGCAGAAAGCCGAACCGGTCGGGGAAATTACCGACGAGTTGCGGACTCTGGCCCGGGACATGGCGGAAACCATGTACGCGGCTCCCGGAGTCGGCCTGGCGGCCCCTCAGGTCGGTATTTCCAAAAGGCTGGTCGTCATCGATTGTGCCGGCAGCAACGAGGAGCCCCAACTGATAACCGCCTTTAACCCTGAAATCGTAACCCGTGAAGGGGAGTCCTATGAAGAAGAGGGCTGCCTGTCGGTCCCGGGTTATTATACCCGCATTCACCGTAGCGCCCAGGTCACGGCCCGCTTCCTCGATATCGATGGCAGACGGGTTGAAATGACGGTTGACGGCCTGTTGGCGGTTGCCTTTCAGCATGAGCTCGATCATCTGGACGGCATCCTGTTCGTGGATCATCTCTCCCCGCTCAAAAAGGGGTTATTCCGCAAAAAATACCAGAAGGTTCTTGACCAGATGAAGGAGCAACTGTGATTGATCCGCAAAGCATCCGCACCGTTTTCATGGGAACCCCGGATTTTGCCCTGCCCACCCTGGAGGGATTGATCGCTGCCGGCGTCAACCTGTGCGCCGTTTATACCCAGCCTGACAGAGCCAAAGGGCGAGGCAACAAATTGACCGCGCCTCCGGTCAAGGTCCTGGCCGAGCGTCACGGGATCCCCGTGTATCAGCCGGTCAAGTTGCGCGACCCCGAAGCCGTCGCCACGCTGAAGACGCTGTCCCCGGATCTGATCGTTGTGGTGGCATACGGGCAGATTTTGCCCAAGAGCGTGCTGGAGATTCCCCGTTACGGATGCATCAATGTCCACGCCTCCCTGCTCCCCCGCTATCGCGGAGCGGCACCCATCAACAAAGCCGTCATGGACGGCGAGAGCGAGACGGGGGTGACGACCATGCTGATGGATGTCGGGCTCGATACCGGCGACATGCTGGTCAAGCGTGCCACAGCCATCTCTTCGGAGGAGACCGCAGGACAGCTGCATGACCGGCTGTCCGTTCTGGGGCGGGAGGCCATGGAGCAAACGCTGAGGCTTCTTTGTGCCGGAAAGCTTGAGCCCCAGGCGCAGGAAGACAACCTGAGCACTTATGCCCCGATGATGAAAAAGGAGGACGGCCGGATCGACTGGAACCGCAGAGCCGAGGAGATTCACAATCTTGTCAGGGGGCTTGACCCCTGGCCCGGCGCCTATTCCTATCTCGATGGAGAGTTGCTGAAGATCGCGGACACCCTTCCCCGGCAGGACGGATCGGCAGAGCCCGGTACGATTCTTTCCGCCTCTGCCCAGGGCATCGAAGTGGCCTGCGGGGAAGGATCCCTGCTGATCCGCTGTCTTCAGCTCCCCGGCAAGAAGTGGTTACAGGTTGCGGATTTCCTGCGCGGAAAACCCTTGAGCCCCGGTGTCCGGCTGGAGTCTTGACGTGCCTCTTAGCGAAGAACCGCGCGGGGCTTACGTCCCGCGAAAGCGTCTTTTTATAGGTCTTCTTGCCGGCGGAAGCGCTGTGATCCTGGTGCTGGCCTTTTTGCTGTGGTGGGTACCCAGCGTGGGGCTTCGCAGCATTCACCCCCTGCTCCCCGTTCTTCTCGGCATAGTTCTGGGGATTGTGTGCCTTCTCATTGTGCTGGGCCTGTCTCTGCTGGTTCTAACGCTGCTGAGCGGCAAAGACCTCTTCTTCTCCCAGCGGCTGAGAGGCATCGTCATCAAGTATTTGTTCCCGGCGATCATTGCCGTGGGGCGGGTTGTGGGGATTGATCGGGACTCCCTGCAGCAGTCCTTTATTGCCCTCAACAACCAGCTGGTTCGTTCGAAAAGTCTGCGGGTCCCTCCGGAGAAAGCTCTCATCCTTCTGCCTCACTGTATCCAGCTGTTCGACTGCGCAATCAAGATTACCGGGGATGTCAACAAGTGCGTGCGCTGCGGCCGGTGTGACATCAGCGGACTGTCGGCACTGGCACAAAGCCGGGGCATCGATATCGCCGTGGCCACCGGGGGAACGCTGGCCCGCAAGATCATCGTCGAAAAACGCCCCCGTTTCATCCTGGCGGTGGCGTGCGAGCGGGATCTGACCTCGGGAATTCGCGATGCTTATCCCCTGCCGGTTATCGGCATTCTCAATCGGCGTCCCGAAGGGCCCTGCATCAATACGCGCATTCTGCTTGCCGAGGTGGAAAGAGCGTTGGATGAGCATGTCATCTCCGGCAGACCTTGATTTTTGACCCCCGCCTCATTATATTGAACGTCACAATTCGCCCTGCTTAGATGGCGTTTCACGCGCGATTAACTACCAATGAGGTGACAGACAATGAATACCCTGAGAACAGTCCTGCTGATGACCCTTCTCACCCTGGTCCTGGTCTGGGCCGGCGGTGCCCTGGGAGGACGCGGGGGAGCTCTCTTCGCCCTGGTGATGGCCGGAGTCATGAATCTTGGGTCCTACTGGTTCTCCGACAAGATCGTTATTTCGATGTACCGCGGTCGGGAGGTAACCAGCGGCGTTCTCTACGACGTGGTTCAGGAACTGACCCAGCGTAACGGCCTTCCGATGCCCAAGGTCTATATTCTGCCGCAGCCCACGCCGAACGCCTTCGCCACCGGCAGAAACCCGGAGCATGCGGCCGTTGCCGCCACGGAGGGGATTCTGCAGATCCTCAGCCGCGAAGAACTCCTGGGGGTCATGGGACACGAGCTGAGTCATGTCCGGCATCGGGATATCCTGATCGGTTCGATCGCCGCCACCATCGCCGGAGCCATTTCGTACATGGCCCACATGGCTCAGTGGGCTGCCCTGTTCGGAGGATTCGGCGGCCGCGACGATGAGGATAACAACCCGGTGGCCCTGATTCTGATGATGATTCTGGCGCCGATTGCCGCCATGCTGGTGCAGATGGCCATATCCCGCTCACGGGAATACGAGGCGGACAAGGGGGGGGCCAAAATGTGCGGCAACCCGCATTATCTTGCCAGCGCCCTGAGGAAGCTCGAGATGGCTAACTCCCAGCATCCCATGCCGCGGGTCAACGAAGCGACGGCCCACATGTTTATCGTCAATCCCCTCAAGGGCGACGGGCTCAAGAGTCTCTTCTCGACCCATCCTCCCGTTGAGGAACGTATCCGCCGTCTCGAGAACATGACGGTCATTTGAAGCTGCCTTGATCCGCAGGGGCGTGGAAGTCACGCCCCTGCTTTTTTTATGCGGAAACCGCCGTGCTCCCAACCGATGCCCGAAAAACGGCTCTCGATATTCTCCTGCGGGTAGATGAGGGGGCTTTTGCCGACCTGACACTCAATGCCCTTCTCGAAAAGGGACCGAGGATGGATCCCCGCGACCGGGCTCTGGCGACGGAGCTGGTCTACGGCGTGCTGCGTACCCGGGGCCGTCTCGATTTTGCCCTGTCGCAATTCTGTAAGAAATCCCTGGAAAAAGTCGAACCCAAGGTACTTTGGCTGCTGCGCCTGGGGGCCTACCAGATTCTGTCGCTGGAGAAAGTTCCCGAAGCCGCTGCTGTGCATCAGAGCGTTGAGCTGGCCCGCAGAGAGCGACTGGAGCGGGCCACAGGATTCATCAACGGCATCCTCCGCACCCTGGTGAGGCAGAGAGAAATGATTCCCTGGCCTGAGCCCCAGGGGAACGCCCTGGCGTATCTTCAGCATGTCCTCTCTATACCCCCGTGGCTTGGGAAACTCTGGATACGCGATCTGGGTCATGACGAAGCCTTTGCGCTGGGGGAGAGTATGCTGACGCAGGCCCCCTTTACCCTGAGGGTCAACACGCGATGCATGGGCCGGGACGAGTTCCTGCAACGCCTGCTGGAGAACGGGCATGAGGCCGAACCCTGCCGTTTTGCTCCCGAGGGGGTTATTGTCAGGCGCCGAGGGCCGAACCCCCTTCCCGGTAACGAAGAGGGGTGGTTTCAGGTTCAGGATGAAGCCAGCATGTTGATCGCCCATCTTCTCGATGTCCACGAAGGCCAGCATATCCTGGATGCCTGTTCGGCTCCCGGCGGCAAGACAACCCATCTGGCGGCGTTGACGGAAGACCGGGACCGCATCCTGGCCCTGGATCTCCATCCGCAGAGAGTGGCTCTGGTGGCCCAGGGGGCGCAGCGTCTGGGGTTCTCCAGCATCGAAACCCGTTGTTGGGACATGGCCCTCCCGCCCGACTTTCTGGGGGCAAAGGTCTTTGACCGGGTTTTAGTCGATGCACCCTGCAGCGGCCTGGGGGTTCTGCGCCGCAATCCGGAAATCCGCTGGCGAAAAAATGCGCCGGATATAAAATCTCTGGCCGAGCTGCAGCTGAAGATTCTCACCCATGCTGCGTCACGGCTGAAGCCGGGGGGCAGACTGCTCTATTCCCTCTGTACCCAGACGGCAGAGGAAACCGGCGGCGTGGTGAACAGGTTTCTGTCCACCCATCCTGAGTTTGCCACGGAAGACTTGCGGGAGCATGTTCCCGCCTCCTGGACGCCTCTTTTTGACGAGAAAGGCGCTTTGCGCACCTTCCCCCATCGGTGCGGAGGGATGGATGCTTTTTTCGCCGTGCGCTTTTTCCGTAAACCGGCCTAGACATGCGGCCCCGTAAAAGGGCTACGCTTTGAACGCGAAGGGAGACTCGCCATGATCAAAATTGCCCCATCGATACTGTCCGCCGATTTTGCACGACTTGGCGAGGAGATTGCTGCCGTCGAAAGGGGGGGCGCCGACTATATCCATGTCGACGTCATGGATGGCCACTTCGTCCCCAATATCACGATCGGACCGCTCGTTGTCGAGGCGGTTCGACGGGTCACGTCCCTCCCCCTGGATGTCCACCTCATGATCGAAAATCCCGATCTGTACATTCCGGAGTTTGCTAAGGCCGGTGCCGATATCCTCACCGTTCATCAGGAGGCCGTCCCTCACCTGCACCGCACCGTGCAGTTGATCCGCAGCCTCGGGAAAAAGGCCGGGGTCTCCATCAATCCCGGCACGCCGGTCTCGACGCTGGATGTCATCCTGGAGAACATCGATCTGGTCCTGGTGATGAGCGTCAACCCCGGTTTCGGCGGACAGAGTTTTATTCCGTCCGCACTGAGAAAAATCGAGGCCTTGCGCCGGGAGATTGACCGTCGCGGTCTGGCGGTGGAACTCGAGGTCGATGGCGGCGTCAAGGCGGACAATATCCGCCGGATCGCCGCCGCGGGTGCCGACGTTTTTGTGGCCGGAAGCGCCGTTTTCGGCGCGGATGATTACCGGGCGACCATTTCCCGACTGAGAGAGAATGCTTCTTCTGTAGAGGTTTGATGATACAGGGCGAACGGGGCTGCCTTGCAAGGACGGTGTGAGCCGTTAGAATGAAGTCGAATTATTTACAGGGGGCGCCATGTCTTCATTTCGAAATCTGGGCCTGTTTACCAAGGTCAGCATTGTCATCTTTCTGATCCTGGTCAGTTTTTTTTCCCTGGCGACCTTCCTGAATTTCCGGCAGCAGCGCGCCTTCATTATGGAAGAGGCGGTGGAGAAGGCCCGCATTATCGCTTTTGAGGCCATTCGAACCCGAGAATATCTCTCGCAACAGTTGCAGGAAGGGGATGTCGAACTCTCACGGCAGCGCTATGGCCTGGTGCCGGTTCTGGTGTCG
>QKGY01000395.1 GCA_003250235.1 Desulfuromonadaceae bacterium | reverse complement strand
ACCTGGGCCGAGGACTGGTGATAGCGTTCATAGGCGGAAAGACTCGTCACCAGCGGTCCCTGGTTACCCGAAGGTCTCAACCGCGTATCGATCTGATAGACATATCCCTCGCGGGTCATCAGGGTCAACACCGAGATGATCCGCTGAGCCAGCCGGGAAAAATACTCGGGATTCCCCTGTTGCCTGAAGCGGTCGGGCTCGGTCCCCTCGACCGGATAGGTCTGTCCCTCCCCCTCGTAAATAAAGATGATATCGAGGTCCGAGTGATAGTTCAGCTCCGAACCTCCCAGTTTTCCCATCCCGACAATGGCGAAGGCCGCTTCGTGTTTCTCCCCCTTTTCATCGGTGCAAAAGGGCAGGCCGAAACGGGGGATCAGCTCCTCGCGGGCAATCCGGTAGGCTTTCTGCAGGCAGGTGTCGGCCAGCTGCGACAGCTGCAGTGTTCCTTCACCCTGCGGCGTATGCCCGTAGATGTCGTTCAGGGCGATGCGCAGCATCTCTTCGTTGCGGAAACGTCTCAGCACATCAAGCTTGTCTTCGTAATGGGAAGCCGTCTTCATCAGCTCCGACAGGTCTTTCTCCATAGCCTGGCGGGACTTGGAAGCCACCGCATAGGAACGGGAGACCAGGGAGTCGAGGATCTCCGGATGCTGGATGAAAATGCGGGAGAGGAACTGGCTGGTCCCGAACAGGGAGATGAGCACCTTGATGATTTCCCGGTTCTCGGCCAGAAGCGCGAAAAAGGTCCCTCGGGCCCGCAAGGCACCGAGGAAGCGCTCTAGATTGAGCAGGGCCATATCCGGTTCCGGCGAGTCGAGCACTTCCTGCATGAGAAGAGGCGCAATGCGACCGAGCTGGCGCCTCGCCCGCTGGGTGAGGTGAGAGTGAGGGGGGCCGTCCCGTAAAATCACCAGGATGTCGTAAGCGGTGTCGGGGTTGCGACACCCTTTCGATTCGAGGATGTCCTTGACGTAGTCGACATCGGCTGTCGGATCGAACATGAAGGTGATTTCCGGCCGCACCTCTTCGCGGATTTCTTCCTCGGCGGTATAAAAAAGGTCGCGGTAGATCGCTTCCACCGCCTGACGGTGGGCTTCGAGTTGGCGGGAGAACGACGGGGCATCGTTAAAGCCACAGCGCCGAGCCAGGCTCCTCACCTCTCCCGGGATGGTCGGCAGAGAGTGGGTCTGGCGTTCCTGCACGACTTGTATGCGGTGTTCGGCGGTACGAAGAAAAATGTAGGCCTGGGTCAGGATCTGCCGATCCGTCTCCTTGATAAGGCCTTCCTGATTCAGGAGCTTCAGGGCCTTCAGGGAGTTTTTCTCCCGCAGGCGGACATTTTTCCCGGCATAGATCAGCTGCAGGGCCTGGATGAAAAACTCGATTTCCCGAATCCCTCCGCGCCCGAGCTTGAGGTTCAATTCCCCTTCGCGTTCCCGGGTGAGGCTCTGGTTGATCTTCTGCTTCATGGTCTTGATGTCCTCGACCATGCCGTAATCGAGATATCGACGGTAGATGAATGGCTCCAGGTTGTTCAACAGCCGTTCGCCCAGCGCCAGGCTGCCGGCGACCGGACGGGCCTTGAGCATGGCGGCTCGCTCCCAGCTTTGCCCCCAGCTCTCGTAATAAACCTCGGCGCTGCGCAGGGAGTTGGCCATCTCGCCGCTGTTGCCTTCCGGACGCAGCCGCAGATCGACCCGAAAGACGAATCCGTCGGCGGTGACCTGGCTGATGGCCTTTGTGATCACTTCGGCGAGTTTGCAGAAGTAGGTATGCAGATGGATGCAGTTCTTGCGGCCTCCCCGGCCGTCATCGATCCCGGCCGATTGCCCGCGTTCCGAGGAGTAGAAATAAATGATGTCGATGTCCGAGGAAAAATTGAGTTCCTTCCCGCCGAATTTTCCCATCCCCAAGATCGTGAATTCCGCCTCGATAGGGCAGGTTCCCTCGGGGGCATCGAGCAGAGGGGCTCCGTATTCCCGTCTCATCTGGACGTCGCAAAGCTCGTAAGCCCGTTGCAGGGTGGATGAGGCCAGGGCGGAGAGTTCTCCGGTGACTTCAGACAGATCGGCCAACCGGCAGAGGTCGCGGCTGCCGATTCGCAGAATTTCCCGGGCTTTGTACTGGCGTAAGCCAGCCTGCAGATCCGCATAAGACGCCTCATCCGCAATGCGCTGCCTCAGTTCGGCAAGCATGGCCTCTTCATTTTTCTGAAGATCCATATCCCCCGAAACGAACAGATCGATAAAATAAACATCCTTGCGGCAGAGGATTCCGGTAAGAAACACGGATGCACCCAAGACCGTCAGCACCTGTAACCGCCGCTGCGGGAGCTGCATAACCTCTTTAAAGGTATGCCAGGAAAGGGTGTTGGTCAGCCGCTCGGCGCCGTTGACACTCTGATCCGGATCGGCGCTCTGCAGCGCATCCTCGATTACATCGGCAAGCAGAGCCGAATCGCCAAGGACGTTACGGAGAAGCTGGAGGTTGGTGGCACTTTTTTTCACCTCGGCAAAACCGAGATCTCGCACCAGGTCCTGCAGCCCCGTTTGCGACCGGTCGCCAGCCGCCTGATCCAACTGCCGTATCAGGACCGAACGATCCATAGCGATCACCCCTCTTTTTTCACCTGTTTCAGCCCGGGTTCATAGGGAGCCGTAACAACACCCTTTTCGGTGATGATCGCCGAGACAAGACGGGACGGGGTAACGTCAAAAGCCGGATTTCTCACCCCGATCCCTTCCGGTGCCAGCTGCCTGTCACCGACATGGGTTACCTCACGGCGGTCCCGCTCTTCGATGGGGATCTGACTGCCGTCTGGTGTCTCCAAATCGATGGTGGAAAGGGGCGCGGCGACATAGAAAGGGAGACCATGCTCACGGGCCAGCACCGCGACCGAATACGTACCGATCTTATTGGCCGTATCGCCGTTGGCGGCAATACGGTCGGCACCGACGATCACGCAGTCGATCTCTCCCTGGCTCATCAGATACCCCGCCATGTTGTCGCAGATCAGGGTTACCGGAACCCCATCCTTGTGCAACTCCCAGGCGGTCAACCGTGAGCCCTGAAGGAAAGGGCGGGTTTCATCGGCATACACCATAGCGACTTTTCCCGCTTCATGGGCGGCCCGAACCACCCCCAGGGCCGTCCCGTAACCGCCCGTTGCCAAAGCCCCGGCGTTGCAATGGGTCAGTATCCGCGCCCCTGCCGGAATCAGCGGTTCCCCATAAGCGCCCATGGTGCGGTTGATCTGTTCGTCTTCACGGGCGATTTCATGCGCCTCGGCCAGCAGAATCTGCTTCAGCTCAGAGAGCGTTTTGCCTTTATGCCGACGGGCGCACGCTTTCATGCGGTCAAGAGCCCAGAAGAGGTTGACGGCGGTGGGACGGGTCGCAGCCAGCACGTCACAGACCTTCTCAAAAGGAGGATAAAAGGCCTCGATATCGACAGCTGCAATATCCCTTGCCCCGAATGCCGCTCCGTAGGCCGCTGCGACGCCGATGGCCGGTGCGCCGCGGACCACCATGGTGCGGATCGCTTCAGCGACCCCCTGATAATCGGTATATTCCAGCCAGGTTTCCTGGACGGGCAGCAGGCGCTGATCAATCATGAGCAGGATCCCGTCCTTATATACGATAGGTTTGATCGACATGGTCCTTCAGTCTCCCTTTGCAATCGTGGTCAAATACGGTTTGCACCAATGAGAAAGACGCAAAGTACGGATGTCTCCACGGCATATCCAGTCCTTGCGTCTCTCCGTTTTCAGCTCGAAGCGGCAGCGACTAGCCCTGCAGCTTTTTCTTCAGCATCTCGTTGACGGCAGCCGGGTTGGCCTTGCCCTTGCTGGCCTTCATGACCTGACCGACAAAAAAGCCGAACACCTTGTCCTTGCCTCCCCGGTATTCCTCGACCTGATCCAGGTTGGCGGCGATCACCTCGTCGATGATCTGCTCGATGGCACCGGTATCGGTCACCTGCTTGAGCCCTTTCTCCTCGATGATTTTATCGGGAGCGTCTCCAGAGCGCCACATTTCTTCGAAAACCGTCTTGGCGATCTTGCCCGAAATGGTGTTGTCGTCGATACGGCCAAGCAAGGCCGCCAGCAACTCCGGGGTGACGGGACTGTCCGAGATGGCCACGCCGTCCTCATTGAGCCGTCGCTGCACCTCGCCCATGACCCAGTTGGCGCAAAGCTTGCCGTTGCCATGCCGGGCGACGGTGGCATCGTAATACTCGGCCATGGCGCGATCGGCAGACAAAACCTCGGCATCGTAACGCGGGATGCCGAATTCCCGGATAAAGCGCGCCACCTTGGCCTCCGGCAGTTCGGGAAGTTCCTGGCGAACCTGCTCCACCCACTCCGGCGACACGACCAGAGGAACCAGGTCGGGGTCCGGGAAGTACCGATAATCGTGCGCCTCCTCCTTGCCGCGCATCGACCGTGTCATACCGGTGACGCTGTCGAACAGGCGCGTCTCCTGCACCACCTTTCCGCCGTCGTCGAGAATATCCGCCTGACGCTCGACTTCATAGTCGATGGCCTGCTTGATAAACCGGAAAGAGTTGATGTTTTTCAGCTCGGCCCGTGTGCCGAACTCTTTCTGCCCCCAGGGCCGGATCGACACGTTGGCATCGCAGCGGAAAGAACCTTCTTCGAGGTTGCCGTCGCAAACCCCGAGGTACATCACGATCTGGTGCAGCTTCTTCAGGTACGCAATGGCCTCATCCGATGAGCGCATGTCCGGTTCGGAAACAATCTCCAGCAGCGGGGTACAGGCCCGGTTGAGATCCACAAACGAGGAGCTGCCCGCTTCGGGGCCTTCGCCGTGCAGCAGTTTGCCGGCATCCTCTTCCATATGGATACGGGTGATGCCGATGGTTTTCGGCCCCCCGTCCTCCGTTTCGATCTCCAGGTGACCGTGCTCACAGATGGGAAGCTCGAACTGGGAGATCTGATACCCTTTGGGCAGGTCGGGATAAAAGTAGTTTTTTCGCGCAAAAACCGAACGGGGCGCGATAGCGCAATGAGTGGCCAGGCCCGTACGGATGGCGTATTCCACCACTTTACGGTTGAGAACGGGCAGCGCTCCGGGCAATCCCAGGCAGACCGGGCAGGTCTGGCTGTTCGGCGCACTGCCGAAACGGGTGGAGCACCCGCAAAAGATTTTGGTCTGCGTAGTCAACTGGACATGCACTTCGAGTCCGATGACAACTTCGTATTTGGAAGATCCCATGATTGAACCTTTCTTGCCGTCTAAAGATCCGCTTTTTTCCGGTGCCACTCGGTCGCCTGCTCAAATGCGTAGCCAACGCGCAGAAGGGTCTGCTCTGCAAAGGGCTTTCCGATGAGTTGGAGTCCGATAGGAAGGCCTGCCGAGGAAAAACCACAAGGCAGGCTCATGGCGCAGGTGCCCGCCAGGTTCACCGGGATGGTGAAGATATCCGAGAGGTACATCTGAAGGGGATCGGAAACCTTTTCACCCAGGCCGAACGCTGGTGTGGGCGCTACCGGTGTCAGCAGAACGTCGACGGCCTGGAAGGCTTCGAGAAAATCCTGACGGATCAGCGTCCGAACTTTCTGCGCCTTGAGGTAATAGGCATCGTAATAGCCTGAGGACAGGGCATAGGTTCCCAGCATGATACGGCGCTTGACCTCGTCGCCGAATCCGGCGGCACGGGTCTGTTCGAACATGTCGATAAGCCCGCGCCCCTGATCCACCCGCACCCCGAAACGAACGCCGTCATACCGTGCCAGATTGCTGGAAGCTTCAGCCGTGGCGATGAGATAATAGCTGGCCACGGCATAGTCGGTATGCGGCAGGCTGACGTCGACAAACTCGGCCCCTAGACCGCGATAAGTCTCGATAGCCGCCTCCATGGCCGCTTTGACTTCGGGATCAAGCCCCTCGATGAAATATTCCTTGGGCAGACCGATCTTCAGCCCCTTCACCCCATCCTTGATCCCAGCCCGGTAGTCGGGCACCGGTGTGTCCACCGACGTGGAATCGGCCGGGTCGTACCCGGCTATGGCCTGAAGCAAAATCGCGCAGTCTTCCACGTCGCGGGAGATAGGACCGACCTGGTCCAGTGACGAGGCATAGGCGATCACTCCGTATCGCGACACCCGCCCGTAGGTCGGCTTCAGACCGACCACGCCGCAATGCGAAGCCGGCTGACGGATGGAACCGCCAGTATCTGTGCCTAGGGTAGCCACGGCCTGTCGGGCGGCAACGGAAGCCGCGGAGCCACCGGACGAGCCGCCGGGAACCGTGCTGGTATCCCAGGGATTTTTGACCGGCCCGAAGGCCGAATTTTCGTTGGAGCTCCCCATGGCAAATTCATCCATGTTGAGCTTGCCGACAATGACGGCTCCGCGTTCTTTGAGGCGCGCCACTGCCGTACCATCGTAAGGGGCAATGAAGGTGTCGAGAATCTTCGACGCACAGGTGGTGCGTACCCCTGCCGTGAGAAAGATATCCTTCAGGGCAACGGGAATCCCCGTGAGAAGATCGGCCTTGCCTTCGGCAATGAGCCGATCGGCGGCTTCGGAGTCCTTCAGGGCCTGTTCTTCGCAGACGGTGATAAACGCGTTGATCCTGTTGTCCGTCTCCGCGATCCGCTGCAGAAAAGCGCGTGTCAGCGCAACAGAGGTCACTTCTCCTCCGATGAGCATCCTATGCAGTTCGTGTATGGTCTTATCAATCAATTCCATGGAGTCTCCCTGTAATGTTTCCGTATTTCCGTGTTGCAAACCGGGATGCGGCTATTCAATGACGCGGGGTACCCGGAAACACCCATCACCGGATTCCGGCGCATTGGACAATGCCTTGTCCACACCGATCGAGTCCTTCACCGCATCCTCCCGGAAGGCATTTTCCATCGGCACAGCATGGGAAGTCGGAACGATGCCATCCGTATCGAGTTCCTTCAGTTTCTCCACGTAATCCAGAATAGCGTCCATCTGCCCTGTAAGGGCGTCAAGTTCAGACTCCTGCAAAGCGAGACGTGCCAGCTTGGCAACATGCTCAACCTCAGCGCGAGTGATCTTCATAAGTGATTCTCCTCCATGGGATTTTTCTCAACCGGTGCGACCCTGCAAAGTACCATGTAAAAGCACCATTTTCAAGTATCCATGGCTTTTCTCCGGGCGCGAAGATTTGTAAAGATTGTTGCATTTTCCATTCATCATGATAAAAAATGGGGTATCGTCAACGGCGCCGCAAGACCTTGCGGCTCGCTTCAACTAACGGCAAGGAGAAATGATCCATGCGTAAACTCATTTGTGTTTCGCTCGCCGCCGGCCTTATCATGGCAGGCTGCGCACAGCCCCAGACAAAGACCACCCAGGGTGCCCTGATCGGAACAGGCGTCGGTGCTGCCGTCGGTGCTGGTCTCGGCCAGGTTATCGGCGGGAATACCCAATCCACCCTTATCGGAGCGGGCATCGGTGCCGCACTGGGCGGCGTTGCCGGTGGCTCCATCGGCCGGTACATGGATAACCAGGAAGCCGCCATGCGTCAACAGCTTGCGGGTGTCGAGGCCGCCAACATCCAACGCAACGCCAACCTTCTGGCCATCACCTTTAAATCCGACTTCATGTTTGACGTCAATTCATCCAACCTCAAAGCTGGCTCTTACGACGAAATTACCCGCGTTGCCCAGGTTCTCAACCAATACCCGCAGACAACCATCCAGGTTGCAGGGCATACCGACTCCACGGGCAGTGAGACCTACAATCAGGAACTTTCCGTAAAACGAGCCAATGCAGTCAAAAATGCCCTGATCGGTCAGGGAGTCAATCCCGCGCGCATGACGGTTGTCGGTTTTGGCGAATCCCAACCCGTCGCCGACAACAGCACCGAAGCTGGCCGACAGATGAACCGCCGCGTTGTGATTACCATCACGCCTCAGGGATAAGTTCGGTACAAACAGCTAAAAACCAAAAAGCCCGGTGTGCTCTCAAGCACACCGGGCTTTTATGTTCATGAATACCAGAACCGCAGCAATGGAGACAACTATTCGTCCTTCTTGTCATCCTGCAGTTTTTTCTGATCGTCCTCTTTGGCCTCATTGCCCTCCTTGATGCCTTCCTTGAAATTGCGTAACCCTTTCCCAAGAGCTCCGCCAACCTGAGGAAGTTTTCCGGCACCGAAAATGATGAGCACAAGCACAAGAATGATGATCAGTTCCTGGGTTCCGAGACCGAACATGGCACAAATTCTCCTCTGTGGGGGTTAAAAAGCCATTTTACACCCTAACCCCGCAAAGCTCAACCACCATCTTTGGTCTCCGTTTTGCCATAAAAAAGGGCCGGCATTGCTGCCGGCCCTTTTTGTTTTGCTTTCGAAGTTCAGATTAGAACTTGACGGTCAGAGACGCATAGCCGTCCCATGCTTTGTCCACAACGGGGAGCATGGAATAAGCGGTGCCATCAAGCACAGAGCTGACTTTCTGCGGAGCGCCTACAGGGGAGCCGCTGCCAGAGTACTGGTAATCGTAGTACATGCCGCCAACCTTGATGAACATGTTGGGGTTGACGTCGAAGATGTAATAGGCTTCGCCGACATGACCACGGGTGGCGAGCTTGCTGCCAAGCACGTCATCCTGTGCCTGGGTGAAGGGGGACCAGTACTTGGAGCCGTAGTTGTACTCCAGACCGACCTTACCAAGAGGTGCAGGAACCTGGACACCAACATAGACGCCGTAGCCGTCTTTGTTGCTATCGTCCACAGACAGGCCAGTATTAACAGGCATAATGGCATCAGCGACGCCGTCGCCAGTCGTGTCAACGGGCGTAGCTACATAAAGAGCGTCGCTGCCCATGCCGCCGAAGAGGCCAGCCCGACCATTCGGACGCAGTTGGGTCCACCCCAAAGAACCGAAGTATTTGATGCCACTTTCCTCTTCGCGCTCGAAGCCGAGACCACCGAGGAGCATGTTACCGACAACGGTGGAGGGCTGGTAGCGAACCACGAAGTTCATGTTCGGGAAGTTGCTGGCATCCTGGTCGATGGTCGGGGCAAAGAGGGACACGAACTGAGACGGGAAGGCGAAGGTGCCCTTGAAGCCGTCAACCACGTCCAGCGCACCGAAAGCGGTCAGCTGGATGAAGTTGGTCCCGTCGTTAAGAACGTCGATGTTGAAACCACCCAGCTGGGTGTCGCGGGTTGCAATCTGGTTGAACAGTTCACCGTTGCCATACTGGGACTCGAAGCCCTGGCCGTAGCAGAAACGAGCGGTCATGCCCTCAATGCCGGTCAGCTCGCTGAGATGATAACCGACGGTGATCCCGTCGAAATTGAAGTGAACCAGGTGGCCGGAAGGAGTACCACCACGCAGTTCGTTTTCACGGACTTCGCTGGGGGGACCATAGGTCGAGGGACGACGACCGATAGACAGATAGAAGTCGGTGCCACCAATATGGCTCCAGTCAAAGAACGCGCGCTCTACACGCAGCCAGTCGCCGCTGGTGTTGCCGCCATCAGTTCCGTCCATGGTGAAAGCGTTCCAGGAATCGAACACTTTGACGCCGGTAGAATCGCCCCAGTTTTTGTACATGGACAGACGACCGGAGAAGTTGACGTTGTCATACACTTTGGCCTTCATGTTCAGGCGCAGGCGGGTGGTGTAGAGGACGTCATTGTCGATATCAGACTTGGGCGGCTTGACACCAATATCATAACCCAGCATGGAAAGATATCCCACAGGGGGCAGCTGCCCCGCCTGAAAGGCCGCAGCCATATTGGGATAAGCTGCCATAAACGATCCGAGAGGGGACGTAGGATCAGTCGGATCACCAAAAACCCCATTCATTGCATCTATACCGAACTGATTCATATCGACAGCCACGCCGGGATTCCAGGCGGTGTCGGTATAATGCAGGGTGTCCCCTTTAGCGCGCAGGTCGCCGGAGAACTGGATGCGGTCGGTCGCCACATGGGTCTCGGTCTTGTCGACGCGGGAAGAGAGGTAGTCCAAATCCTCGGTCAGTTTTTCGATCTGCTTTTGCAGATCCTGGACGCTGTCTGCAGCCAGGGCCGCGGCAGGCGCTGCAAGCAGGGCGGCCATCAGAATAGCCATCAGTTTACGCATGTAATGCCTCCTTTGATTGGTTTATACAAGTGTCGTGCATACAACCAGAAAACAAACAGTCCCCACTTTCCATTTCGGTAAGCGGGGACTTATCGACAGATTAGCCGCAGGTCTGGGGCTGGGGACCATCGGCAGCATGGTCATACAGGAACTGCTGGATGTCGAGCAGGTCTTGCTCGCTCATCCCCTGAAAAACTTCGGGTTTGGCCGCATGCTTGTCACGCTCGAAGAAGCGATCCCACTGAACCATGGTTTTGCTCAGGGGGGTCAGGTTGCCGCCTTCGGCACCTTCGGTGTGGCAGGATTTGCAATTCTTTTTGTACAGGTACTTCCCTTTTTTCGGATTTCCGCCGGTTACTGCAAATGCGGAGGTGGCCACAAAACCCACCAGTGCCAGAGCAGCAACAGCCTTCATTACCTTGCTCATACCTAATCTTCCTCCATTCGCGTTTCTTAGTTCGCGTTGGCGCACCATACACCACCGCTTGCCCAAAATGCGTTATTTGTTACCACTTGCCATGGGAAACATCAAGCGAAAATTCCCTACATATAGATACTGGAATATATTGATTTAAAAAGCATAATATAGAAATTATCCGAGATATCCAAAACGATATATCGTGAATACATGCTTCATGCCAAAAGATCGGCCCTCTGCAACAACACGGGATTACTACTATCTTTCTTTCCGAAAGCCATGGGTCCTTCCCATAAACGGTCATCTATTCGCCATTTGGCATACAGAGACAGTCAAATAGCCATGAGCGAAAAATAATCAGCATTCGCCAAGGATATCGGCGGCTCCCTTGCACATCGTGGATTCCCTGCTAGGCTTGATGACCGTGTGCTATTGGCAGGCAAATCATAATCGACTCGTGCAAAATCATGCATTTGATAATTGGGATTTTCCCTCAGAAAAGGAGACTCAGAGATCATGGCACTAGGTACCGTTAAATGGTTCAACGACGCAAAAGGGTTCGGCTTTATTTCTCAGGAAGCCGGACCTGATGTTTTTGTTCATTTTTCCGCCATCCAGTCGGAAGGGTTCAAATCCCTCAGCGAAGGGGATCGCGTCGAGTTCGACATCAGCCAGGGCCAAAAAGGCCTTCAGGCTTCGAAAGTCGTCAAAGTCTGACCCATCCCACCCTATCCAATTCCCGGAATCCTTTGAACTCGACGGATTCCGGGAACGGTCTCTCTCTTCCGAAAAAATCCTCCTTTTTCCCTGCACTTGCCCCAGCTATTGACTTGGCTTTGACCTTGACAACCCGGAGCGGTATTGCTACCGTATGCTGTTTTTGCGTTATTAAATACACAGCAACCCGGAACCACACCCCGAAAAACACAGGTCGCAGCCTATGAAGGTGCTCGTTTCCGACAATTTTTCTCCAGAGGGTTTGCAGGTCTTCGAACATGCCGAAGACATCGAACTCTGCTATCGGCCGGGCATTTCTCCGGATGAACTTCTCGCGGAAGTAGCCGACGCTGACGCCCTCGTTGTGCGGGGGGGCACACACGTTACCGAAGAGGTTTTGGATGCGGCCAGACAACTCAGGGTGGTAGGTCGCGCAGGCATTGGCGTGGAGAACATGGATCTGCCTGCCGTAAACCGCAAGGGCGTGGTGGTTATGAACACACCCTTCGGCAGCACCACGACCACTGCCGAACACACCATCGCCATGTTGATGTCTTTGGCTCGCCAGATACCGGCGGCCAGCCAGTCGACCAAAGCCGGGCATTGGGAAAAAAACCACTTCATGGGCGTCGAGATTGCCGGCAAGACCCTGGGGGTAATCGGAGGAGGCAAAATCGGGCGGATCGTGATCGAAATGGCCCTCGGTCTAAAAATGCGCGTCCTGCTCTATGACCCTTACATGGCTACGGAGATGGCTCGCCAGCTCATGGCCGAACACGTGGAGTTCGAGGAGCTTCTCTCCCGCTCCGACTTTATTACCCTCCACATCCCGTTGAACAGCGAAACCGCCAATATCCTGGACGAAGAAAGCCTGGAGAAAATCAAGCCGGGATGTCGCATCGTCAACTGCGCCATCGGCGGATTGATCGATGAAGAAGCCCTCGCCCGAGCCATCAAAAAAGGGCACATTGCCGGGGCAGCCATTGATGTCTTCAGCAAGGAGCCTCCGCAAAAAAACAATCCTCTGCTGGCCCTACCCCAGGTTATCTGTACGCCTCATCTGCGCGCCGCTACAGCGGACGCACAGATCAATGTCACGGTGCAGGTGGCCCATCAGATCGTCGACTTTCTGACCAAGGGGATTGTCGTCAACGCGCTCAACGTCCCCTCCATCAGCGTTGAACTGCTCAGCGTACTGCGACCCTATATTGAGCTTGCCGACAGGCTGGGGTCCTTTCAAGCCCAACTCTTCACCAAAGGCCAAGAGCAGGTGATCATTGAATACGCTGGAGGGATAACGGACTTTCCCTCGGAACCCCTGACCATGGCACTGCTTAAGGGACTTCTGACGCCGATCCTCGGATCCATGGTCAATTACGTGAATGCGCCGCATCTGGCGCGGGAGCGTGGCATCAGGGTCCTGGAAACCCGCAGCAGCACCTCCGAAGGTTTTTCCAACATGATCCGGGTAACCGTCAAGGGGGGTGACGGAGAGCGCTCGGTTTGTGGGGCCCTTTTTGGAGAAAGCGATTATCGTATCGTGCGGGTCGATGACTATCATGTGGAAGCGGTTCCCGACGGACACATTCTGGTACTGCATAACGACGACCGCCCGGGCGTCATCGGATTTATCGGACAGACCCTGGCCAATGCGGGGGTCAACGTTGCCATGATGAATCTCTCTCGGCGCAAAATAAATGGACGGGCCATTTCTCTTATCAACGTGGACAGCGAAATCCCCGAGTCCGTACTTGTCGAAATGCGCGCCAACGAACATATATTGTCTGCTGTCCAGGTCAAGCTCTGATCAGATCCTGGCGATTTCGGTCGGCCCACGCAAATAGCCACCCGATCGAATGACTGTGAAACGGATTTCACTATGCTCATACCTGATAACGCCACCGAGGCCATGCTCCCTAAAGGGGTCAAAGATTTTCTCCCGGTCAAGGCGACCAAGATCGATTTTCTCAAAAGCAGCATCCTCAAAATTTTCTCACAGTGGGGGTTTCGCCCCGTAATTCCTCCCTCCCTCGAATTCCTCCACGACCTGGAAAGGGGACTCGGGGCAGGACTGCGGGAAAAAACGTTCCGCTTCGACGATCGTCAGAGCGGCAAGCTTGTCGCTTTCCCTCCGGATATCACACCTCAGGTCGCCCGTATTGTGGCGACCCGCATGCGGGAAATGCCCCTGCCATTAAGACTCTGTTATTCGGGTCGGGTCCTGCGACACACGGAGATGCAGGCCGGAAAGGACCGGGAAATCTTCCAGGCAGGCGTTGAGCTGATCGGCCTGGACAGCCCGGAAGCCGACGCCGAAATGATCGCCATGGCGATAGAGTGCCTTAAGGCTCTAGGCGCCCAGGAGTTCACGATCGACATTGGCCAGGTGGAATTTTTCCGAGGCGTCATGGAAAACCTCCCCATCACCGGAGATCGTGCCACCCAGATCCAGGCGGCCATCGCTCGCAAGGACAATTCCGGCCTCAAGACCCTTCTATCCGATCTCACGTTGAGTGAACAGGTAAGGAATGAAATCCTGGCCTTGCCTCGGTTGTTTGGCGGGCGCGAAGTCCTTCGGAAAGCGGGTGAGGTTGTCACCAACGACCGGTCCCGCAAAGCCTTGACCAACCTGCAAAAGGTGCTTGAGATTCTGGAGGTGTACGGGGTGGAAAACCACGTTACCTTTGATCTTGGCGAACTGCGCGGGCTCGATTATTATACCGGGGTGACCTTTCAGGGATTTCTCAGCGGCTTCGGCCGTGCGGTCTGTTTCGGCGGCCGCTATGACAATCTGACGGCTTCCTACGGATACCCCGCTCCGGCCACAGGGTTTGCCTTCAATCTTCTGAATCTTCTCTTTGCTCTCGACAAGGAGCTGGATTCTCTGGCAACCTGCCAGACGGATGTGCTCATCTTCCAGGCCGGACCTGACAAGGAAAAAGCCCAGAGGGTTGCGCAGGCACTTCGAAAGAAAGGCTTCTCGGCAGCCCGGGATATCATTCCCCGTGACCTCGAGGGGTCCATGGAGTACGCGCGAAAAATGAATTTCAGGTTTGTGATGACTCTCATGCCGGGCGAGGAGGTACGCATTATCTCCATGACCGACGAATCTGAACGACAGGTTTCCTATTCATCTATTCTGCACCCAAGCTTCGCTCTTTAAGTCTGACCAGGAGAATAAAAAAATGGCGAATGTAATTATTGTGGGCGCCCAGTGGGGCGATGAAGGCAAGGGCAAGGTTGTC
>QKGY01000427.1 GCA_003250235.1 Desulfuromonadaceae bacterium | reverse complement strand
GTGACTTCGAGGTCGGGGTAACGCTTCTCGAGCTCCGACTTGACCCAGTTGGCCTGCCAGAGAGCCAGCGCGCTGGCACGGGTTCCGATGCGAAGCAGTTTCTTGGCCATAGATATCCGTCTCCTTTACCGGGGGGATAACTCCTCCCGGGCAGCCGGTGAATCGCTGCCAGATAAATGGTTAAATCCTTTGGGTCCGTCTACTTGCCGGACACGTCCTGATCGATATGCGCCATCTCCCCTTCCGGAGCCGGGCACTCCAGTCCGAACAGGGCGCGCACGGCATCGACGTAACTGTCTCCCGACGCGTCGTTCTGAGCCTGCTTGAGCACGGAGGTGGGCTGGTGGAGGATCTTATTGATAATCGCCCCGGTCAGCGCCTCGATCGCCTTCTTCTCGTCGGCGCCGAGGTTCTTCAGGCTGGCGAAGGTCTTTTCCATTTCCCGCTGACGGATCTCCTCCATCTTTTTGCGCAGAGAAACGACGGTAGGCACCACGTCGAGACAGGAGAGCCAGCGGAAAAACTGGCCGATCTCCTCGTGGATGATGGCCTCGGCCTTCTTGGCCTCCTTCTGGCGCTCCTTGAGATTGGCCTGAACCACCCCCTGCAGATCATCCACATCGTAGAGGTAGATGTTGTCGAGATCGTTGACGCGGGGATCGATGTCCCGCGGCACGGCGATGTCGATCATGAGCATGGGCTTGTTCTTGCGCAGACGCAGAACATCTTCCACCTGCTTGTGTCCCAGAATGAAGTCCGGCGCTCCCGTCGAGGTGAGGATGATATCGACCTGATGCAGGTGATGGGGGAATTCGCTGAACGGCACCGCCCTGCCATGAAACTCCTGGGCAAGTTTCTCCGCTTTTTCCAGGGTCCGGTTGGTGACCATGACCGAGGTGACGCCATTGTTGACGAAGTGGCGGGCCGCCAGTTCGCACATCTCTCCAGCGCCGATGATCAGAACCGTCTTGTCGTTGAGGGCGGTGAAAATCTTACGGGCCAGCTCCACGGCGGCAAAGGACACCGAAACGGCGTTGCTGGCGATATTCGTCTCGGTGCGCACCCGCTTGGCGACGGAAAACGCCTTGTGGAGGAAGCGGTTGAGGATCAGACCGGCCGTTTTGAATTCCGACGCGTAGCCGTAGGCCGTCTTGATCTGGCCGAGGATCTGCGGTTCGCCAATGACCATGGAGTCGAGGCTGGAGGCGACGCGGAATACGTGGCGGATAGCGTCCTCGCCCCGACTGTCGTAAAGATGGGGCTCGATGTCCTCGATGGCTATCTTGTGGTGTTCGGCAAGAAACCGCTTGAGCTGGGCGATGCCGGCATCGGCATCGCGGCTGGTGGCATAGAGTTCAACCCGGTTGCAGGTCGACACGATGAGCCCCTCGCTGATCCCCGGCAGGGCGAGCATGGCATGCAGCGGCGCTTCCATGGCCGTCGGGGGGAAAGCGAGACGTTCGCGAATTTCAACCGGGGCCGTTTTATGACTGAGACCGACAACGATGATATTCATGAAACCCTTCCGTATCGCACGGGGCGATTATCGGCCCCCCAGGGCGCTGAAACTGTGCATACCGGACAGGAACAGATTCACGCCGAGGAAGGTGAAGAGCAGACACAGAAAGCCGATGATGGCAAAGATGGCGGCGCGACGCCCGCGCCAGCCCACCGTAAGGCGGCCGTGCAGAAGGGCCGCGTAGAGAAACCAGGTGATCAGTGCCCAGGTCTCCTTGGGATCCCAGCTCCAATAGGTCCCCCATGCAGATTCGGCCCACATGGCTCCGGAAATGATGCCCATGGTCATCAGGGGAAAACCGAAACTCAGACACTTGTAGTTGATGGAATCCAGAGTCCCCAGAGACGGGAGGCGATAGTAGAGGGCGCTGAACTTTTTACTTTTGAGCATGCGCTCCTGCAACAGGTACATGATCCCGGCCATAAAGGCCACGGCGAACACTGCGTTGCCCAGAAACGCCAGTGTCACGTGCACGGGGAACCACCAGCTGTCGAGCATGGGGTTGATTTCCTTGGCCGCTTTGGAAGTCGCACTGCCGACAATCATCAGGACAAGCGCCAGGGGACAGACGAAGGCCGCCAGTACCGTCAACCGGTAGCGCAGATCGAACAGCAGGAAGATGCCCACGACGGTCAGAGCGAAAAAGGACAGGGACTCGTAAAGATTGGAAACGGGCGTATACCCGATTTCAACGTACCGTGCCACCAGAGTGGCGCAGTGGATCAGGAATCCGCCGAGCAAAACCCAGCGGGCCACCGTACCCGCCTTCTCCCGACGCCCTACGACATCCATAAAGAACAGAACCGTGGCGACAACATAAAACAACAGGGCTATCTTAAACAGCAGGACATTGGCGCTCATGGCATCCCTTTCGGCAGATCAACTTCCAATGCAGCTAGTGAAAAGTCCTCCCCGAGGAGGTCTGTCAGTAGCTCATCGATGCGCTCGACCTGATTATTGGCAATCAGGGAGGGCAAATCATAGTCCAGGAGACGTTCTAAAACCTCTTGATGATATTTGCTTTTCCCTTGGAGTGTCAACTGCTTTCGCCTCAGGGCCGCGGCGATTTCCAGGACATTGCCCCATTCCGGCCCAAAAACCCTAGCAATTTCCTTGCAAATAAGCCCCGCCAAAGCCGGGCTTTTTCCTGAAGTTGCAACGCTCAAGGTCAAATCACCGCGCCGCAACGTAGCCGGGACCGTGAAATCCCCATCTCCGGGAGCATCGGCCACATTGACCGGAATCCCGAGACGCCGGGCTTCGACAGCCACCGCCGCATTCACCGCCCTGCTGCTCGTGGCTGCAAATGCAAGATACGCGCCCGCAAGATCACCCTCGCGATACACACGACCCACCGTCTCGACTGCGGGCAAACGATCCACCTCGGCAGAGATTTGCGGCGCAATCAGTCGTACCCGGGCACCGGCCCTGCACAACCCCACGGCCTTGCGAAGGGCAACCGCCCCCCCGCCGATCACGACACACAGACGGCCTTCGATCCGCAAGGACACCGGGTAATCGACGGTCGGTTCAGATCCCAAAAAGCTCCCCCTCGACCAGCTCGCACAGCAGGGTACCGAAGAACAGACAGGCTTCAAACATCCGTGTGGCGGATTCGGTTTCGAGACGGAAGGAGAAATCGACGGGGTCCTTGGCAAACTCCGCCGTTTCCCGGGCGACAACAGCCAAAGTGCATCCCTGCTGACGGGCGGCCTTCAGGGCTTCCATGAGAGCGGGGTCGCTCCCCTCGTCGGCAAAGGCCAGAACGATATCCCCCTCGGACGCCAAGGATCTGAGCTGCTTGGAAAAAAACTGATGACTCTGACCGTCGCGGGCCAGATACAGGGCAAGGGTTTCGTCCGCACACAGGGATGTCGCTGGCAGAGAGGGGCGTTCAAGGTTCAACCGATGCAAAAACAGTCCGGCCACCAGATTGGCAACCGCCGCCATGGGACCATTTCCAAGCACATAGAGACGTCGCCCCTGATGGAAAGCCTCCACCACCCTTTCGGCGAAACCGACCATCTCGTCGCTCTGCCGCTGAAAGATGCTTTCCAGAACGCGGATATGATCCCGAAGGATCAGAGCAATCTTTTCCTGCCTGTGCATGGTTTCACCTCACAAAAAAATTAGAATCATAGGGCTCCGCCCGCGCCCTGTCAAGGCGAGGCGCATTGGAGCTGACAAATTTGGTCTTGATTTTTGGTTCCAGTGGTCTATAGTGAAAGCGTCTTTCCTGTTTTATTTATATATCAAAAGGAGAATAGATTATGGCGAGCGACAAAGTGCTGCAATTAAGCGACGATAGCTTCGAGAGCGAAGTTCTGAAATCTTCTATACCTGTACTGGTAGACTTCTGGGCTTCCTGGTGCGCCCCCTGCAAGG